>DUIU01000156.1 GCA_013330155.1 Candidatus Poseidonia sp.
TATCAGTGGGTAACCATCGAGGCGGACGTGGCTCAACGCTTCTGGACTCGCAAGACCTGGCTTCTTCTCTCGGCCAGCGGTTTAGCTCTCGCTGCGCATTTCGGAGCCTGGGTTGCTAGCCTCGACGAAACCACCCTTACCCACTCGCTACTCTTTGTAACCGCCCACCCTCTGGTGATTGTGGTCGGTATGTTTCTNNCTATGTCGCCAACCAGCACACCTCGCTGGGTTTGGGGCCTCCTTGTTGCCGCCGTTCTAGGCGTATCAAGTGCAGGTGCACTGTTTCAACACGTTGACGCCGTACCTCCGCTGCTTCGTGCCTCTTGGCGCCTGCAACTCACTTCGTTGGTTTTGTTCCCCTTGTTCATGTATCAGTGGGTAACCATCGAGGCGGACGTGGCTCAACGCTTCTGGACTCGCAAGACCTGGCTCCTTCTCTCCGCAAGCGGTTTAGCCCTCGCTGCGCATTTCGGAGCCTGGGTAGCAAGCCTTGACGAAACGACTCTTACCCACTCGTTGCTCTTTGTAACCGCCCACCCTCTGGTGATTGTGGTCGGTATGTTTCTTTTGGCACCAACCATTGCCACCATCCGCCGACCAATGCGAAACGAAGCGCTTGGTGCGTTGATTTGTTTTATCGGCGCAGGCATCACCCTTCTCGATGCAGGGTCAAGTCAGGGCGACCAGACGGTCACGGTGCTGGGAGATGCATTGGCCTTTGGCGGCGCCGTGTTTGTGGTGGGCTACATCGTTGTTGGCCGTGTTCTCCGCACCTGGCTCCCCATTTTCCTCTATGCCTTTCCCGTTACGCTTCTGGCCGCTTTGCTCTTGATTCCTCTCTCGTGGTTGGTCGAGCCTGATTTCGCAACCTATGGCGTGGTCGGATGGACCGATGGAGAATTTTTCATTTGGTTCTTGTTGCTAGCGTTGGTTGCCGGTTTGTTGGGGCACACGGGATTGAACACCTGCCTTCGCTACATCTCACCCCTCATTGTTTCAGTCTCGGTCACGCTCGAACCCGTGCTTGGTTCCATTATTGGCTGGTTGTTCTTTGATTCGGGTGTGCCCGGGAAATGGACGTGGCTGGGAGGCCTGGTGCTGATGAGCGGGCTCTTGACCGTGGTGGTGGCTTCGGAACAGGTCTCCATGGAAGAAGCGAACAATCAAAACGGCGCGGCTTGAGGCATCGGCATGGCTCAGCACAAGGGTTGGCTCTTGTTAACCAACGATGATGGCATTGAAGCCGTTGGCTTTGAATTACTGGTCAAGGCCCTCCACAAGGCAGGATACCCCGTGGCCGTTCTCGCTCCCAGTGGAAATCACTCTGCTGCAGGGATGAGAATTAACCTGATGAAACCTATGGCTTTTCGAGAACGTAAGGATTTGGTTAACCGCTGGGAATTGGATGTCCACACCACACCGGTCCACCTTTTCGAATTGGATGGTACACCGTGTGACACCATGATTGTGGCGTTGGATGGTGGACTCCAACAGCTTGTCCCTGGCGTCCACCCACAGATGGTGGTCTCGGGCGTCAACCTCGGGCCAAACCTTTCGCAGGATTCCTACCACAGTGGTACGATGGGAGCGGCCAGAGAAGCAGGACTTTACGGCGTGCCTGCCCTCGCCGCTTCGTTCACTTCCTTTGACCCGGAGGGCATGGACCAAGCGGTACTGGCGACGCTTGAGGCGATTGACAGAGCCACCTCTGTTCTGCCATTGAAGGCAAAGAATCTGGGACGCCCTCAGGGCGCTCTTGACACCGGATATTTCACCTCATGGCCGGACTCAATGACCGACGATCGATGGCTTGCCCGTCCAGAAGCTTCCCTGCTTGAGGCTTTTTCCAACGGTGATATGATGCTCAATGTCAATGCGCCATCCACATGGGACGGTCAATGGGCCACCACTCGCTTGGGTGTACGATGGTACCGGAATGCGGTTCATTTTGCAGAAACGGAGGATGGCTCAACGGCGACCTTCACCATTGGCGCCGCTTCGGTCGATCATTCTCCAGTGATTGCTGGCGATTGCGATGCGGTAGAAGAAGACAAAGCCAGTTTGTCATGTCTGGCGGTTTGGCCTCAGAGTCATCCATTCGCCTTGGATGAAGATTTGTTGGCCCATGGACTTGAAGAAACGGTTGAGGGCTGGCCTCGCTGGTTGGTCAAAGGTTGAGCTCAACGCTTTCGTCCAACAAGAAATGGACGATTCCGATAGCCATGTGGCCCTGTAGCCATTGCTCACCTAACGAGCGAAACACGACGTTTTCTTCTTGAATTGTTTCAAGAGGTTGGTCGTCGCTCAAGACAAAATTGACCTCCTTTGGAGATGGTTTGCTCTCCTGTGGTAATTGAGCCCCCTTGTTCCAGAGCCGAGGAGTATTGGCGTCCAAGACCACGGTCGGTGAATCCTTCCATTCACGTAGGGTTAATTCCAGACCTCCACCACTGTGAGTAATGCCTGCGGTGATGGGTTGCCAATGGCCAATTGGAGGTAAAGGTGTGGCGATGACCTTGCCAATCGTACCTGCTATAGAACGCTCATCTGCGTGTAATCCTTTGAGCGTTTCCCCATCAAATTTAATTCGTCTTGGAGGTCCCGGACCGCCGAGTAAGTGCAGCACGACGACGGTGTTTTCTCGAAGTCCATGGCTGGTCATGAGTCCTGCCATGAGGGCCCGTATGAGTACATCCATGCGTCCTCCAGCGCTGGCCAAATCATTGAGTGGCAATTTGCCTTTGGACATCGCACGGTGCCCAACCACCGCAAACCGTCGCATCGTCAATCCTCCTTGCCTCGCTCAATGAGGGTTTGAATGGCATCATTGAGTTCATCCGTTGATTCCAATACAAAATGAGCACCTTGCCGGTCAACCAAATAACCTCGAGGTTTGCTGGTATCGCCCAAATCTTCGAGACGGTTGGCCACAACAGCGGTCATCCCTGCTTTCTGGGTCTGAGCATAGGCCCGGTGGATGAGGTCTTTTTGCTTAATTCCCGATTCAAGTTTGAAGCCGATTCTTACGGCAGAAGAACAAGCGTCTTTCAATTCCATGATGTGTTTTGGACTCTCAGTAAGTTTGAGGTTGAGTGAACCTTGTTGACTCGCCAATTTTCCTTCCGCTGGTGCTTCAACCACATAGTCGAGCACGGCTGCGGCATGAACCCAAGCATCGATGTTGTCGTTGGTCAGGGCCGTGCATTCTTTCAGCATAGCCTCAGGGGTTGGGCAGTGGATGACGAGCGGTAGCCATTCGCATGCCTTCACCGTGGTCATGCCGGCCACGCAGGTCACATCGTGGCCATGTTTGTGCAAGTGTTCGGCCAAACTCCATCCCGTTGCGCCCGAGCTTGTGTTTTGCACATGGCGTACATCATCAATCGGAGAACGGGTCGCTCCCAAGGTGATCACGACGCTCTTGCGGTTGGATTTTCGGGCGTTGGTGAGGTGAGCGAGTTCGGCCACGATTCTCTCAACGCTAGGCGTTTTTCGTTTGCCTTCAGATTCGGGTCCCCAAAGGACATGTATCCCTTGTTCACGCATGGAATCAACGATCTCATCGGTGACCGGGTCGTTGGCCAAATCGACATGCATGCTGGGAACCATCATGACAGGGGTATCTCTGGACCGTGCAACGGAAAGCGACATCATCAACGGGCCGTGTTGCAACCCGTGAAGGTGGCTGGCCATCACATCCCTCGTTGCCGGTGCTACCAATACGGCGTCAGCCATGTTGAGGGCCGTTAAATCACCGTCCCAGTCCGTGATGACCTCTGCTTGCGAGGCCCACCGGACGGCCAAAGGCGTGATGATGCGCTGGGCGGAGGGGGTCATGATAACGGTCAATTCGGCCCCTTCACGCCGCAATGCCCGGGCCAGACGGACGGTTTCAACGGCCGCAATTCCTCCGGTGACGCCCAGCACAATTCGCCGCTTTTCAAGCGAAGAACCTGTGGTTTCAACGTCCGTATCACGGAGGGCCATGGTGTTGGGAACCTGCAGACCGTCAAGACATCTTCGCTTGAGAGCCCCGGTCGAAACAAATGGTTCAAATGCTTCTCATGCGAGGAAGAATCGTGGCCAACAGTCGTGCTGATGAGATGGTGCTAGCGGGTTCGGCACCCACGCCACAACCCGGTAGCGATCCCGTTGAGCATATTCACCGCGGAACAAGTTTCATCGTTCTTGTTGACGGAGCCATCGTCATCTTTATTCTCGCTCAAATTCTTGGCCGTGCTGGACTTTTGTCGAGTCCGATTGGAAATGGCTTTCTTGCCTCCGTTGTTTTCACCGGACTCATCGTCTATGCTGGATACCGAAATCGGAAACCATGGGCCTACTGGCCAAGTGTGGTTGTCCTCTTTCTTGCGACATTGGTGTTCCTGGCCAATGCCCTTGTATCCCTCTATATGATGCTCGCAGGTGGTTTTTTGTCCAACCTTCTCTTTGTGTTCTTATTCGCTTGGGCGGCCCTTGGTTCAGGAAGGAGGGCGCTGTTCCACTGGCACCCTGGCTACCGTGCAGGCTACCTTCGAAAAGGCCCAATGGACTCCTTCAACTTGGAAGACGGTGAGATGCTGGCAGCGTGTCCCACGTGCCTTGCTGTTTTGGCCATCAGGCCTGAAATGCTAGGGGATGCTGACCGGTGTCCACATTGTGGCGGTGCTCTGGTTAGCCAGAACCTCATCAAAAAATACAACGACGAAGAAGCATAATTGCCTTTTTCCCGCTTTTTTGCCAAAAGGAGGCTTCTTGAAGGGAAGCGCTTACGCCTCCTTAGGGAGGGTCAATCATGTCGTCAATTCAAGACCGACTTCAACAATTGTTGGACGGAGAAATTGATGCTGCCGACATTGCTGACGACCCTACATTGGTCAGCCTTGCCGACCGCCTGTACGGGATAAAAATCGCCGCTGTCCAACCCGTGAAGGCCCGAGATGCGAAGGATTTGCTTGCAACCCCTGCGGCGGTTACCGAAGTCGCTCCTCCCACGAACATGCTCATCGAAGTGATCGCTCCCGAAGAGGCACCAAATGCCGGTGTCCCGCTTCCTCTTCCCGATATGACGCTTGATTTGCCGCCAATGCCTGTGACCAAAAAGAGCCCACTGCGTTTTGTCATGGCCTCCGGCCTCGTCGTTGTGGTGGTCAATCTCTTTGGAGTGTTTTCCGGAATCCTCGGGGGTCTTTGCGAATCCGGCACGTGCCGAGGGCCGGAACAAGACCGGCTGAACCTCATGAGCCCCCATCTATGGGGCGAATCGGATGGTTGGTCCTATTCCCTTCTCTCCGAAAGCATGAGTGGCGTTGGCGGTGTATCCGGCGGCATTGGCATCCCTGACATCGTTGCGCTCGTCGTGCTGGCAGGCGGATGGTTCATCCTTTCTCGAAGGAAGTGAGCCTACGTGTCGCCAGATGGGTTGCTCTCAGAATCCATTGCCTACATTGGTATGCTCTGCATTCTGTTGGCTTTTCTTCTCGAAACTCGCAATGTATTGCACAGCAAGCAACCCATTTACCTGATTTTGATGGCCGTTGGTTCGGGGCTCTTGGGCGTGCGGGCCTTCCTCATTGATGAGTGGGCTTTCCTCGTTCTCGAGGTCGTTTGGTGTGGGGCAGCTGTCCTTGCTATGGTTTCCCTCGGGAAGTCCACGGTTCCAAGTGATGATGAAGCGTCATCTTGATGAGACCGAGGTTCACCCCGAAACCATGGGCCAACGCAAAGCGAAGCGAGGTATACCTTCGAAGAGCGAGAATTTCAACGAGTGGTATCCATTCATCGTTGAAGCCGCCGAGTTGGTTGACAAGCGCTATCCAATCAAGGGTATGGACGTTTGGCGGCCTTATGGATGGAAGACCATGAAACTCATCGATGCCCTGACGCACGCTGAGATGGAACGCACCAACCACGAAGAAGTAAACTTCCCCTTACTTATTCCTGAGAATCTCCTCGAGAAAGAAAATGCCCTTGTGGCTCGGCTCAAGCGAGCCCGCGAAGAAGGCGTGGACCCCGATGACCTTCGGGACGAGGAAGAGGAAGGCGGCTTCAAGAAAGAAGTCTACTGGGTAAAACACGCTGGCGACAACGACCTTGACATTCCGATGTTTTTGCGACCGACCTCAGAGACGGCCATGTACACGATGTTTCCATTGTGGATTCGTTCCCACAAGGACCTGCCCTTGAAACTCTACCAGATGGTCAACACGTTCCGTTATGAGACCAAGCAAACCCGCTCCTTCATACGTGTTCGAGAGATTCACTTCTTCGAAGCTCACACGGCTCACGCTGACGAAGAGGACGCCAGCCGACAAATCGCTGAAGACTTGGAGATTGTTGACCGGCTCATGCACGACCTCTGCTTGCCTATCATCAAAGCAAAGAGGCCCGTTTGGGACACGTTCCCTGGCGCATGGTACACCATTGGTATTGACGCCGTCATGCCCAACGGACGCACCTTGCAAGTGGCCTCCTGCCACCACTATCGTGACCAATGGGCCAAAGCCTTCGATGTGACTTACGAAAACCTGGAAGCCAAACAAACCCATTGCCATCAAACCACCTACGGAATGTCAGAACGGCTGCTTGGTGCGGTCGTTGGGATGCATGGAGATGAAAACGGATTGATCATGCCTCCAAAGATTGCGCCTTTCCAGGTGGTGATTTGCCCAATGATTCGCAAAAACCTCGAAGTCGATACAGTGGCTGTCGCTCATGAGGTGGCTGAACAACTCAAAGCCCGTGGCCTTCGAGTTAAAGTGGACGACCGTGACCTTCACCCTGGTCAGAAGTACTACGATTGGGAAATCAAGGGCGTACCGCTCCGACTTGACATTGGTCCTCGTGATATAGCCCAAGGAACCGCCTTTGCTGCTCGAAGAACAGGTGGAAAGGAACCCCTTCCAATGGACAACATCGTTGATGAATGCTACCGGGTTCTTGGTGAAATTAGCGATGAACTTCGTTCACG
>DUIU01000219.1:0-2900 GCA_013330155.1 Candidatus Poseidonia sp.
GGGAGATTGTTCTTTTCGCTCAAGTGCGTCAACGTGATGCTTCGGGTTGCCTCCGTGCAGACTTCTGCTAGAAAGCGTCCGGTCTGCTCGTTTGACAAGTGTCCCCCACGACCCGAAATACGGTCCTTGAGGGAATAGGGGTATGGGCCGAACATGAGTTTGTTGTGGTCGTAATTGGCTTCAATCGAAATGTGTTCACAGCCGCGAACATGTGTCACCAGTTCGTCGGTCCATGAACCCAAATCGGTGATGATGGCGGCGCGTTCGCCTTCATGGCTGGCGACAAAAGCCACGTTTTCCGAACCAGCGTGAGGTACTGGGACTGGAAGGACTGCCAAATCTTGCCCAACTCGAACCAAATCCAGTGATTCAAAATACGTGGTTAGTTCCGGGACTAAATCGAGTTCAAGGGCTGTTCGTTCGTTGGCCAGGACCGGAATGTTCCATTTTTTCTGAACAACTTTTGCTCCTCCACCATGGTCGCCGTGGTGGTGGGAAATGAACACGCAGTCAATGTCATCTGGGCTCAATTCCAGCCGTGCAAGGCGCTTGGCCAATTGAGTGCCGCTGAATCCTTGGTCGATCAAGACCTTCGCGTGTGGTGTTTCGAGCAAGGTCGAGTTTCCTCGACTGCCGGTACCCAAGTGCGTGATGGTCATCGTCATGCGAACATATTCACTCCAACGCGGGAGGGACTTGAATACACCGCATGACCTTTTGCAGAGGGGGCGATTTCTTCACTTGAGGCGAACAAGGAACGGTGTTTTGTATGAACATTGTTCCATCACCCTCATAAGCAATCTTTGCAGAGTAAAAAAGAGCGAGGCGGAGCCTTTGCAGACGGTGAGTTCATGCGGCGAAGTCAAACAACCATCTTGACCACCCTTGCTGTCATCGCAAGTCTTCTCTTCATGTCGCAATTCCCCGCCGTTTCGAATGTCTCCAACATTCACCCCGAGTTGACGGAAGGCACTCCTCCTCCAAACACCGATACTGATGGGGACTTGATTCCGGATGTTCATGAAACTCTGTTTGAAGAATGGATGAACTGGACTGCATCGGATGGCCGTGAAGTCGTGCTACAGGGGCTTGACAAAAACAACGCCTCGGATGCATCAATGGATTTTGACAAAGATGGATTGAACGCCACCGAAGAATTTTGTTGGCCTTACCCTGCCAATTGTACCGCCCCCGGATTCCCTCGTGGCCTCACGGGACAATTGGATGAAAACAACGATCGAATCTACCTTGACCCACGGCTATCAGATACCGATGGAGACGGGATGCCCGATGGCTACGAAGCGTACATGTGCCATCGAATGGGAGGGTTTGACCTCGTGGCCCAGCGTTATTCATGCCCCTCCTTTGACCCGCTAAACGCAAGTGACCTCACCCTTGACGGGGACAACGATGGGTTTGACGTGGATAGGGACGGGATACTCAGTGATTCGGAACGGTTCACGGCTCCTGAGGAATATGCCTACGGTTCACCTTCAAACTTCACAGCGGAACTTGATGGATTGTGGTGTCATGCTACGCTTCCTGAAGGTTCCATCTTGAAGAATTGGCCCTTCCTTCCATCCGGTGCCAACGCTACGTTCCACAATCTCCTGGATGCCTGTACCTCACGTGCCATCAATCCAGTGGGCGAGGACCTGTGGCTTGGGACCGATCCGCTTTTGGACGATTCAGACCGGTACTTGTGGGACGGATTCTCGGTACGCCCACTGTACCCCTCGTTTGGCGATGGCATACCCGACGGATGGGAAGTCCACTTTGGATTGGATCCACTCAACCGGTCCAATGCCCTCGAAGACCCTGACCGAGACGGATGGGATACCAACCGGGATGGTGGTGTTTCAAGCGACGTATCACGAACATTGACTGCACTGAAGGTTGGTGAGGCCTTGTCCACGCTCGAGGAATATCTCGTCCACTATGACGATGGAAACACGGTCTATCCGGGACTAAAATCAACGCTCCTCAACAACGGTTCGGAATTCTCCACCATGCCACTCATCTACGATGCACCGGCCAACACCCTTGCGGTTATGCACCACGACATTCGTTCGTTGGGTGAGCACGATGGAACGCTCTATGCCATGTCCAAATATGGCGTCAGTGTCATCGACCATGATGAATCAACCCAATCGCACCACTCTCTTCCTCAAGGGGTTCTCCTTCACGATGGTTTCTTGGCTTACGGCGAAGGCTCACCCTATGCCGTTGTCATGGGAACCAACATCGGCTTTGGAGTCGCTCCTCTGTTGGCTGACGGAACGCTCGGTTCCATCGGCACATGGTCATGGAGCCTCGCAGGCCCCATTCATGCCATTTCTCCCCTTTCTGGTGAAGATCTCAACCTTCACGCCATTGGTCTAGGCGAGGCAGGACAAGGGGGTATCATCGAAGTTGATGGAACGGCCACCATTCTGTCGACGTTTGACCTTGGGGCCGGTTTGAAATCCGCACTGGCTGAAGCCAACGCCTCAGTTTCCACCATCCAGCACGGACTGGCGGGAGGTACAACCTTCCAGCTTTTCGTAGGTACTGACCGCGGTTTGTTCATTGTTGAGACGGCCTCAGCACGCGATGAGGCCGTTGGCGAGTGGCGTTTCTTCTACACGCCCGAAACCAATCCAATTCCGACGGATGTGGACGAACTTCGCAGCTTACCGTTGGGTTCCAATGGTAATCCTGCTGAAATACGGGACATGGTGCTTGACGGCCCCTCCTCATCAAACGCCCAAGTCTTGTGGTTTGGAACGCCCTCAGGTCTCCACATGCTGGACTTGAATGATGATTTTATCCAACACAGCGGTCTCTTTGTTCACCCCGGTGTCGAGGGTAAATTGTCTCGGGAAAGCAACAGCATTCACTCCATTCACCCAACCGGGGAT
>DUIU01000219.1:3188-6207 GCA_013330155.1 Candidatus Poseidonia sp.
ACTCCATTCACCCAACCGGGGATGAAGTGCTGGTTGGCTCCGAATGGGGACTGTGGGCGTTGGCTGGAGACTATACCGCCGTGTACGGGCTCCAAGACCAAACCCGTCTTCCAGGTCAAATCGTTGCGATTGCAACCTCGGTTGGCGAGGGGAATGTCACCGTCTTTGGAGCCGCTGCTCCTGGTCAGTTTGCAAACTTGCAATTGATGGACCCAGGAGCCAATGATTCCGACGCTGACGGCATGCCCGATGGTTGGGAAGTGGTCCACGGACTTGACCCGACCGACCCATGGGACGCCTTGTTTGACAACGATGCGGACGGTCTTGACTTGGACCAATCGGGTGATATGAACCTCGAGCGGTTGTGGACCAACCTCGATGAATTCCGATACACAAAAATCACCCCCGAGGGTTACAATTCTACCGACCCTCGCGAGGGCGACACGGACGGTGATGGTCTTGGTGATGGATCTGAATATTACGGATTTTTCTATGAACAGAGCACACTGTGGTGCTATTACACCGTCCAGATGGATTACCTGTGCGACGATGCCAAGGGGCAAGCGGCTAACGCCACCTATCTCTCACTTGCTAACATTGACACTGCTACCGACCCAACCAACCCAGATTCGGATGGCGATGGCATGCCAGATGGCTGGGAAATAGAGCACCGCCGATGGATTGGCGACACGTTTACAGGAGGAAATAACTGGAGTCTTGACCCGCTTCGTGCGGACGATGCGAACTGGGATGCTGACGGTGATGGCTTGCCAAACTTGTGTGAATACCAATGGTCCGTTGTTCGGCTCATGGGACTCAACGGGGACTTGTTCCAAGATTACGGTGAAACACCTGAAGCAGCCGAAGCTTGGTCCGTTGCGGACCCCAACCTCATCGATTCAGACGGCGATACCTTGCCTGATGGTTGGGAATCCAAAGGACTCTGCTCCTGGGACCCTTCTCGCCTTGGAGTCAATCCTTTGAACGGCTCGGATGCGTTTGAAAATCCCGATGGCGATGGCTACGATGTTAACCACGACGGCATTCTGACTCAGGATGAGGCCTTTGTCAACTACCTCGAATACCACATTCGGTCCGACCTCTTCAACGGCAACCAGACCCTCGATGGAGTTGCCCTTCCAGGCAATTTCACCACCAGTCTCTTTGACAACATCGGGGACTTTGGGGCACCCGACGACACGTTTGCCGACCGAGCCTCTGGCTCTGTTACTGCGGGGCTCTCTTCCTACAGCGTCGGAGCCGCCGACCCCCTTAGCGCAGATACCGATGACGATGGGATGCCAGATGGCTGGGAAATTTGGTTCGCCCGCTGGGATTTGCTTGACGATGCTTGGACCCTCAATCCTCTGGATTCCACCGACCGCTGGCAGGACGCCGATGACGATGGAATGACCAACTGGGAAGAGTACAATGTGATCTCGCCCCTGCTCTCGGAGACCGACGTCAACCGTTCCTCACCACAGTGGTTCGTGACGACCATTGGTGTGGCTTATGCTCTCCAACAATGGCCGGGCATACCGACCACGGCCTCGTTCGGAGATTTCCTTTCCGAGAATCAAACCAACCTCACTGGCCTTACGTCCGACCCCAACAATGTTGACACCGACGGCGACGGTATGCTTGATGGCGTGGAACTGCTGTTCACCTCTTGGAACGTTTCTGCTGCAACATGGACGCTCAACCCCTTGGTAGCCGGTGACGGCGACTTTGACGGGGACGAAGATGGTCTCATCGACCGTCAGGAGTTCGCTTTGGCCAACGAGCAACCCGATAACGGCATGGAACATCCCAGTGATGCGCCTTTGATGCATGTTGATGGCGACTTCCAACAACCCACGGAAAAAGCCCAGCGTGTTTTCAACATCCTCATCTCTAAAGAGACCAGAGGAAAGCGACTGCTGAATGATTTCAATGCTTGGCAACAAGGAGAACCCCCCAACGCCTTCATTGAGGTTGTTCTTGGCATGACGGACCCCACCATTCCAGATACTGACGGTGATGGCATGTACGACGGTTTCGAGTATTGGTTTACATCGTGGGATTTGGATCAAAACCGCTGGTCCATCAACCCACTCATCGATGGGGATGTCAACCTTGATTCAGATCAGGACAGCTTTGATTGCAATGGCGATGGGGAAATCGATGTCAACGAGACCTTCAGTAATTTGCGGGAATGGGAATCGCGAACGTGGGGTAAATTCCTGACACGAAACACCGTTCCTGCTAACCTCGGCATCATCGATTTTGGTGAGGATGCCATGGCCGCCTACCAAGAAGAACTTGGTTTCTCGCCGCTCCAAGCCCAGCAAGCGCTGTATCAAGACTTCATTGAGAAGGGACAAGATTCAGTGGAGCGTATGGATAAAATCAACGCTCTTGAAAGCGAGAACTTCAACCGAAGCCTGCGCGGCGTGGCTGACCCAACGCATCCCGACTCGGATAGCGATGGCATTCCCGACGGCTGGGAATACTGCTACGCAACGTACGGTATGGATGACATAACAACGGAAAACCATTGGGCTGCTAACCCGCTCAATCCCTGGGACGTGGATTACGATGGAGACCATGATGGTTGGTACGATCGAACCAGTTTCGATGTGCCGGCGGATCAAGGCTCTTGGGAAAACCGAGTGTTTGCGCCATCGGGAGTCTCAATTCAAAATGGCCTAGGCGACCTACCTTTCACCAACTTCATGGAATACGATAACGATACACGTCCCGATATGAATGACAGCGACGATGACAGTCGAACCTACATCACCAACGTTGTCAACGGTGCCGTCGTATCGCACGATCGAGATTACAACTACTCGGACGGCCGTGAGGTGTTCAAGTACGGTTCAAATCCAAGCGACAACGACACGGATGGCGACATGCTCCCCGATTGGTACGAATACAAGATGGGTTGGAATGAAGACAACGATAATTTCAGTTCTTTCCTGGACATCCGCGTCGTTTGGATTGACGTGGCCACTGGAGGCGTATGCAATACCGACAC
>DUIU01000219.1:6530-14094 GCA_013330155.1 Candidatus Poseidonia sp.
ACCTCATGTTTGCCTTTGTCGCAAGATGGTTCTGGTGGTACCCTTGCCCGTCCTGATACAGAGTTTACATGGTTCACGCTCAACCCGGCTGACCCTAACGATGCCAACGAAGACCCTGACCAAGATGGGAATTGGGATTGTTCGGGTGCAGGTTGTACTTACGAATCATACACGAACTTCCAGGAATTTTACGCGATTACCACCAGCGATTATTCCTCGCCAAATGCCGTACGGCTCAGCGGATTGACCCACGACGGCATGCCGGTTGAGGAGGGGTGGCAATTCCGCGCAGCGATTCTTGGCCTGGGTCAGTCCAATGAATTGATTCTGAACTACCTTAAATTGGACAAATTTGGCGGCCCAGATGCGCAATACGGCTACATCGTGGATGACAAAGACACCAATTTCCTTATCGTTGATCCTTCCGATGACGAGGTTTTGATGGCTGGAAACATCACCGACGCTTGGGACATTTACTATACTGGCTCACCGAATACACCTCCAGTGAGAAACGTGGGCGAGCATGAATACGGTTGGTATCTTCTGGACCTCGATGACGATCACCTTGCCGAGGGCAGCAATCCAATGAATTGGGACACGGATGGCGACTGGATGAACGATTGGTTCGAAGTAAGGGACGATGAAGAAGACGGCGTTCGCGGCGATTCTTCCCCGATTCGGTACGATTCAAGGCAAACCAGTTGACGCCAAGAGACTCAGACCTCGAACCGCATGGTTCAAATGGTATTTCGAGCGTGTGGTCAGTATGCAAGGAGGCGGACAGCAACCGTTCAACGCTCGAGCCGTGTTTTTTCTCCTGGTTTCAATCATGTTTTTCACGCCGCTGAGTCCCATGGCGGGACTTTTCGCCTCCGATGCTGAAGCCGCCGCCGGAACTCGCCATGTCTACGAATTCAGCGATGGTTCAGTTGAACACATTGCGCTGTACCAAGGTGCTAATCCTGACACGGGCGCCTCTGTTTCCCTTCCACGAGGGGCTTTGGTCACCGATGTGAGCATGACCCTCTCCGGGGCTTCCGCCACAGGTTGGTCGCAAGTGGTCGCGGACGACCGAGTGCACTGGATTCGAGGTTCAGAGACCAGTGTCGACGATCGCTCTGGAGATTTGACCCTCGCCATGGACAACATCAGCAAAAATTTCCTACCGCATGGAAACGACGCTTACATCAATCCAAATTCGGACGCTTGGCTTGACAACGGTTCCAACGCTCTTCGTCAACCACACACCTCTAACGCCACCGAATCACTTTATTCTCAACAACTCACGAAAACGTCTTCGAGTTTCATGGCCCAAAGCCAAGGGGCCATTCTCAAGCACCATGATTGGCTGTTTTTATCGACCTGGTCTTCTTCCTCATTCCACAACGTAGTTGAGCGCTTGTACCCCAACAATGCCTCTCGTGAATCCGTCATCACGCTTGACCAAGCATCGTGCACCTTGCCTCAAAAACACCCTTCATCCTACTATGGATACTATGGATTTAGAGACTGGACGATTACCGACGATGAACGCCTCTTTGGTATCCTCTCAACCTACCGCTACACCTACGGGTCCACCGCTCCTGTGAATTATCACCGAGTGCTCGAAATGGACATCTCTCGAGACGATACGTGGACCTGCATTGATTCCTATGACATCTCTCCATCTGTCGGTGAATACACCGGCATTGCTTATGACCGGAAAACCGGTGAGGTATGGGTGGCGCACAACGCCATGAACCGTCTGTACTCCTACGACTTTGCGGGAGATGGAACTGGGACATACACTCGGGGTCAAGATTTCTATTCCTACACCTCTGCCTCCGGCTCCAGTTGGGAATGCGGTGGAAGTTATGGAAGTGGCTCAAAGCAAATGCTCCGTGGCTTGGAAATGAACGGCTCAACGTTCTACATGCGATGTCAAGAAGATTCGCCTTACAATGACCGAGATCAACTTGAAGCGTGGTCGATTTCCGGCAGCTCATCCGCCTTAATTCCTGAATCCAACACACGACAAATTTCACGTTTGGGCTACGGTCTACAATTTGATGGAGAACGATTCGTTTCGGTGGACTGTGGGTATTCTACATGGTCAGGGGCCACGCTCTATTACCGTGAATTTGGTACTGGATGGACCTATGAGACCACACCCGCACCCGGTACCACCACATGGTACGGTGAGGTGATTGAGTCCGGAGAAGATGTTCTGTCTGCCAACGTTCAGACGTATTGGTCGGCGGCCTCCATTGGTGATCGAGTGGATTATTGGATCTCCGCCGACAACGGAACCCACTGGGAAGAAGTTGAATCAGAGTCGACCATCCATTTCGACTATCCAGGCAAAGAGTTGGTTTGGAAAGCACAACTCATTGGCTCCACGGCTGTTTCTTGGTGGGTTGATGTGGAATACGCAACGGATTACCAAACCTCCGGCGATTGGATTTCTCCGTTCTTCAACACCGGAACCAAAGTCGGAAAGGTGCGCCCACAGTGGACGGCCGATGTTCCCTCTGGAACGACCCTCAATGTCGTCGTTTCCAACGATAACGGGAGTACTTGGCTTGACGCAAGTAATAATCAGGAGACCAGCTTCTCAACCGATGCAGCCGGTAACACGCTTCGCTATGCTACCTTTTTCACCAGCACGAACGCTGATATCACCCCCTCCATCGACCAATTTGTCCTCGAATACGAGGAGGGTTATCCAGACCGGCCTATGCTTGACGTTGGAGCAGACGGCACCTACGACTGGGAATCGGATATTTTCCTGAATGAATCCTCCGTTGTTGCTTCAGACGATTCACCCATTGGGGCCATCGTGAAGAAGGCTCCAACCTTGATTGATGCCTTTAACGATCACATACCTGAGAACGGCGACGGCATGGTACAAATCCCAATCGCTGTCAAAGCGGCGAGTTCAGGGCGAGTGAAGATTTCGAACATCGACATCACTTACGCGATGCAAACCAGAGCAGTAGGTGTCTCCTTTGAGGGTGGCCTTGCTGCACCGGATGGCTTGTACAGGAATTTCATCACTCGAATCGCTCCCGGGGACGATGTTGACCATGTCACAAAAGCCGTCATTGCCATTGAACATGGATACGGCGACAACCCCAATTTCACATGGCTACGAGGCGATTCTTGTACGGTCAATTCAGACGCAGGGGGCATCGTGGTCTTCGATGCTGCTAACTGCACCTCGATGGAGGATAGCGATGGCGTCGTTTCTGTTTGGATGCCAACCAAGGTGAATTGGTCTTGGGACGATGAGAGCAGCGCTGAAGCGGTTATTTCTGTTGAGGATGACCTTGGTGTCGCTGTCAATCAATGGACCACTTCAGAGATGGAACTTGTCGTTGAAAACGACATCCAACTGGACGGTCTGCGCGTTTGGGAGGAAACCGGTCGGCAACTCTTCCCCATGGATTGGGTTCGTGGCGGTTTTAATCTCAGCTTTAGCGGGTCCATCCACTTCCAGGATTCACAACTCATGCCGCCGGCTGGGAGTTTCTCCTTGCGCGTCCTTGGCCAGAACGTCACCTTCGACGGCGACCCCATGGGTGAGCCCGTTGTTCTCTACGAGGAGATTAACCCCGCCTTTGGCGCCTACAACATGACCTTCACTTCACCCATTGAATCCCAACCCGGTGGCATGATCTTCTATGTGCAAGCGGTTGATTTGGAAAACGGGTCGACCTATACCAATCCCAACTACAACACCATTCGGCTTATTCTTGACGGCAACTCTCCTC
The DNA here is from genome assembly GCA_013330155.1 of Candidatus Poseidonia sp. GTDB lineage: Archaea > Thermoplasmatota > Poseidoniia > Poseidoniales > Poseidoniaceae > Poseidonia > Poseidonia sp8339u. The sequence goes on from DUIU01000219.1 coordinate 10,283, forward strand.
TGGTTCTCAGTGCCACACCGATGGACCGCGAAGAGCGCCATGCAGGGGCTTCCGGCGTTGGTCAGTCGGTATCCATTGTTGTCCAAGACTCCGTTGACCCGCCCCGGCAGTTGAACCTGCACTATTGGGTTGGATGCAAAGCAAGCGATGCCATCGGGTGCACGGATTACAATTTCGACGGATTGCCCAATGAAGATGAATATGAAATGAAAACCCTCACGTCGCCCGAGACACGAGCGGGTGGTCTCAACATCTTCCAAGGGCTGATCGATGATTCGATGCTCCTACACAAGCAACGCGTGTCGTTTTACGTGTCTGGTTCGGATGAACAGGACAACGAAATTGCCATGGGTCGTGGACCGGTTTGTCCCGCTTCCTCGATCACCTGTGGATTCAGACCAGGTGAAGTTCAACCCGACTGGGATGCAGATTTGGTTACGTATTTCATCCGACAAGAGTTTGAGCCGGAAGTGGATTTGGGTAACTCGTCCATTCTGGGCCACGATGATTACGAACCACTTCATCCAGGCATTCCCTACACCGCTCAGATCAAGTTGAGCGACACCAATGGTTGGCAAGATATTCAGTACGTTCAAGTCGCCCTGGCTGGTAATTTCGACGACGATGAATCTTCAATGTTCATCTCCCTTGCTATGGGGGATGACGGGGCGCCCTTCGCCGTCATGACTTCGGGTTCAGACAACATTGCGGTTTCCAACCTCTATTCCTCGGTTAGCCTTGAAGAGAACAACGATTCGGTCATTATCATCCAAGCCCGTTTCCAGTTAACCTGGATGTTCCCTGAGGCTTACGATACCGACGGTGAAGCCCACTTCTTACCCCGTGTCAAAGTCACCGATATGCCTTGCAATGACAACGAAGTGACGCCTTGTCACGAGGTTGAGGAAGGTCTGGGCGATGACTGGTGGAGTTTGGACAACGACTTCCGCTTTGATACGCAGCAGGGTAAGATTCGGGCCATTGAACTCCGAAACAGTGAGAATCACTACAATGATGAAAATTTCGAAACCATCATCGGTGCTGGACAAGCGCTCCGAGTCTCAGGCCGTGTTCTCTTTTCCGAGGATGATACACCCGCCCCGGCCGGTGCCTTCGATGTGGTATTTGGCGACTTTGAAAACAGCTGGAGGACTTCGCCCAGGGACGATGGTGAATTCACTCTTGACCTTCTTGTTCCAGCGGTGCGTTCCGGGCGCCTTGATATGCGCCTGAGCATGGATGACATGCCGGGACTTGCGCTCGATGAAACCGCCTTTTCACCACGTGTCCGCCTTGCGGTGGACAACACTCGACCCTCCATTGATAGCATCACATTGAACGGCGTCGAGGAAGGTTCTCCACTTTCAATTGGAGGGGCCAACAACCTCGAAGTCATCCTCGTCACCAACGACGAAAACGGCTTTGATGTGGGTGAAGCGGCTGTTTTGCACTACCGTGTCAAGGCTGGCGAAGCTGAAATCTCTCGTGGAAGTGTTCTCCTTCCAGACATCACGCCCTTTGGGCAGCAATTCTTCTGGAGCGGTTCACTCGATCTCACCGACTCTGGGGCAACGACCCTTCTTCCATCCTATACCGTGGATGTCTGGGTCTCGGGTTCTGATGAAGCCGGAAATCCCTACGATACCGCTTCAAACGCCATGGATGATCCGTTTGCCTCTTGGCCAATGGCGCTCCTTGGTCCAAGAATCGACCTCCAAGATGAGGACACCTCCCTCCAATGGGATGTACCGAGTCCTTACGAAGGTGACACGGCCAAGATGCTCGTCTCGGCCAAGAACCTCGGTGGAAACGGCAACGTTGTCTTCGCTCTGCAGGAACTCGTCGACGGCGGGTTCTGGTCCACCGTTTCAACGGTTGACGTCGAGGCCATCTCCGGTTCGACACTGTCGGTTGCTCTACCCGTTGTGGCTGATGCAGCGGCTGGCTCGAGCATTGATTATCGAGTTCTTGTTCTCCTTGACGGCGTGGAAATGGACCGGCACACGGTTGATTCACTTCTCATCAAGGAAGAAACCGTCAGAGACGGGGCTGCTCTATCACAGCAATTGTCCACCGATGTGTTCAGCGTGACGCTTTTCATCATTGCACTCGCTTCCGTTTCCTTTGGTCTGTATGCCATGGTCCTCCGACGCCGAATGCTCGCACCTGAGTCAGAGGAAGAGATGGCTGACCAAACCGATGTGGTCGCCGAAGAGATGAGCACTGGCAAGGCCCTGCCTGCTTTGTCAACCTCTGCACCGCCGGCTCCAGCCAGTCCGATTCCACCCCCGCCGCAAGCAGCGGTTGGGCCAGACAGAAGTCAGCCAGCACCGCTTCCGCCAACGGGTCTTCCCGACGGATGGACCCAAGAACAGTGGAACTCATATGGTTGGCAATTCATTGATGCACTTTCAAAACAGTGAGGGAGATTACCGTGTCTGACGAGTCCATCGATGGCTTGGTGACCTTGACCGAGCGGACGGTCAATTTGATCAATCAACTGAGCATGCCCTTGGTTGAGGTCTCTTTGGTCATACAGAAACACATGAATCAGCTCATGGAGACCTTAAGCCAGCACCTTGAGGCAACCGGGGAGGTTGTTCATGAACGTGTTCTCAATCCTTGGCCGCTGGACAAAACATTGATTGAATCGGAAAATTCGTTTGCTCTTGACAAAGTCATGGACATCATTGACCATCAACGGATGGACATTCTTGATACATTAATTCGGGTGACCCTCATTGAAATCAATGCCACGGTCATCGATGCCATTCTCGCTTTACGCCAATGGGAGCATTTGGCACGAACTCAACTTGCTTCCGCCACCGGTCCAGGTCAGTTGTTTTCACCGCTTTCCATCCCCGATGATTGGTAGGCAGGGATTCAAAAAGTGCCGATGTGAGGATGATTCAATGAAGCGACCAAACATAGCGGTGTTTCTGATTCTTATGTTCATGAGTGGCACACTTTCAGGATGCCTTGGAGAAGACGGTCTTGATTTAATTCCCGAGAAAAAAGGCATACCAGGTGGCCTTACGCTCGCGTGCTTGCGCAGTAGCATGTACACCTCAATGGTCATTGAAATTGACCATGAACCTGGTTATCGCCCATTTTCCAGCAGTACGGATTTGTTGGTGGAGCGGTTGGAAAGCGTCTGCGACAAACCTTCCGGTATTTCAGTCGATTTCAATGAGGTGAATTTTGACCACGATGGGTCATGGTCCGCCCAAGATGTCCGGGACAAAGGATGGGACGCCAAGGATACATCACCCCGCGATGGAACCACCCTTTACTGGCAAATTTTGTTCCCCGCTGGGACCTATGATACCGATTCCGTGCTTGGTGTGGCGGTCGATGCATCGACCGTGGCTTTGTTCAGCGATTCCATCGACGAAGCCGACGGGCCTTTTGGCCGTCCTTCGGTAGAAGATGTGGAGAACAGTGTTCTCGTTCATGAGGTCGGTCATCTCTTGGGACTGGTTAACTTGGTGTACGAGTCGCCCATCGATCACGAAGACGATGAACACCCTGGTCATTCCAACAACGATGATTCCGTCATGTATTGGGCGATTGAATCAGCTGATGTTGCAAATTTCATCTTTGGTAGCCTTCCCAGCGACTTTGATGACGCTGACCGCTCCGATTTGGCCGGTTTAGCCGATGGTTCCCTTCCCATTCGGGATCAACTGTGGTCCTGAGTTTGGCCCATGGTCTGGACAGCGTCTCGCCATGCATCAAAAATGGACCAGAGGTAAAGGCCGACCCACAGCACGAGGGTAAGCGCTAGCGGGATTTGCAAGAACGACCATTCA
>DUIU01000043.1:0-2977 GCA_013330155.1 Candidatus Poseidonia sp.
GTCTGCCATCTCGAACCAGGTGTCTTTGTTCACACCTTGGGCGATGCCCACCTGTACAACAATCACCTTGAGCAAGCTCAACTTCAGATTTCAAGGGAACCACTTGCCCTCCCCAAGCTAGTCTTGAATCCCGACATAACCGACATCGACGGTTTCACCTACGAGGACATCGAAGTTGAAGGCTACGAACATCACCCTCACATCAAAGCACCCATCTCCATTTGAGGCCTCTGTATGCTATCGATGATTTTTGCATGCGATGAAAAAGGGGCGATTGGAAAGGACGGGGACTTGCCTTGGCGTCAATCCTCCGACCTTCAACACTTCAAACGAACGACACTCAACAAAACCGTCGTCATGGGCAGAAAAACATGGGAAAGTTTGGGCAAGCCATTGCCAAAGCGACGAAACATTGTCATGACCCGACAAGGAATCGAGGATGATGTTGAAGTCATGTCCTACGAGGAAGTGATGGCACTCGCTGACGAGAACGAAGTGATGATCATCGGTGGAGGAGAAATCTACGCCCTGTTTTTGCCCCACGCAAAGGAAGTTCACCGTACAATCATCCACACGGTGGTGGAGGACGCCGACACGTTTGCGCCTGAACTTGAGGCCGAGGGGTATTACCTGCTCACGGAACGTCGCGTGGCTGCTGGAGAGCGAGACCAATTCCCGATGACCTTCCAGCACTGGATTGTTTGATCACTCCGGTCGGTACTCCGTGACTCGAACTCCAAGACGTCCTTGGAGGGCTTCTCGCTTCATGATTCGGGCGTATTTTTTCTCAAAGGCGGCTTTCAAATCCACTTCCATAGCGAGGCTATGCCCCATCAAGAGAATCAAAACATCAGCCATCTCCTCAGCGCATTCTTCAATCGGTTTGCCTTTGGTAATGGCCGCAGCCAGTTCACCGAGTTCTTCAATCGTCAAAGCGAGCCTGTAGCCCATGTCATGGCCATTTTGACCGGCGAAGTCGTGCTTGTGATGAAAGGCGGCGACCTTTTTCATCATGATGTCCCATTCGCTTGATGCCTCATGGGCCATCCAATCTTCAACCGAAAATCCTTCCATGGTTGAGACTCAAGGGAGCAGCCCTTGATGGTTGGCTTAGCCAAGCATTGCAAAAATGCAAGCCCAAACGGGTTCAAGGCGATCGTTGGCCTGAGCCGAAACATCCTCGTGATTGAGCGCCTTCCCTGCATCAGCCGGGTCCCGACCAGCCGCCCAGTTGGAAGAAATACAAACCGCTGCGTAGGCCATGGTGAGTTCGCGGGCCAGTTTTGCCTCTCTGGGCATGGTCATGCCCACCATCTCTCCGCCGAGACGATCAATGGCGTCCACCTCGGCCACCGTTTCAAACTGAGGTCCTTGGGTTAACCAATAGGTGTATCTCAAGATTTCACCGTCGTCAAAATTCTGAACCTTGCGAAGAACGGCTTCAAGGACGGAATTCATTTCCTCGTCAAAGGGAACGGTGACAGAGGTGAAGGTGGATTCATCGTCGTGGAAGGTAGTAGCCACCCCCGTGAAATCGATGTATTGTTGAGCGAGGCCTACCTTTCCAGGTGCGAACGTGGAAGCGATAGCTCCAACCGAACACACTGAGAGGACGGCGTCAACGTTGGATTGTGACATGGCTGTTATGTTGGCTTTGTGATTGATCATGTGGGGTGGACATCCATGACCACTGCTGCTGTGATGGCGCTGAAGGAAAATCAATTCGTGAGACACCCCTTGAATCTCCAAGGAGAAACAGCGCAACGGGACGGGGCCAAAGGCAGTATCGACGTGGACGTCATCGGTACGAATGACTTCGCCTCCAACGTCGGCGATTCGCTTGGTGAGGTCCATGTTGATGAGGCCAGTTCCCCCAATCACGCCGAGTCGCATGGTTGCCGCACCCGGTGATGACTTGTCAAGTCTACGGCGATTCAGAATCTTCTGCGATGAAATCCAACTCATTGATGGCTCGGGCAGCAGCGACAACATCACCATCTCCCCACCAGTCAACCGCTACAAAGGTGGGTCGTTTGCCATGCATCTCCCAGCATTCAATGGCTCGATTAAGCAAAAATTCAGGATCGTTGGTCTCATCAGCATTGTTCGGACTTGAAAGTCCAAGTGGGCCACTGAGCCAATTGTTCATGTGGAATACAACTTGTTTTTCATCACCGCGGTGTGGATTGCAGTCCATCTCTTCCTTGCTTTCTTCGGCATAATTCGTTGTCCAACTATGGGTGAGGAAATCATGGAACCAGGGAAACGCTTCATCAGAGGATTGTTCCCAAAAAACAACCATCCGCTCTCCGTTTTGAATCATCTCTCGAAGGGTTGGCCAAGGTTCATTCAAGCCGTGAACGAAGACATGCTCCATGAGGCCAGAGTCGTTCAAAACCTCGTGAAGATGGGTGGGTTCAACGTAGTTCTCAATCAGAAGTGTCACCACATCAGTGGGTGCGCTCACCATGTGAGACTGCAGCGCAGTGAGCCATGCTCGTGCATTCACATTGCCATAGCTGCAGGGGTTGATTGCCCCCCCGCTGCTACCGTGACAAAAGCGAACACCATCCGAGTTCGGATTGGAAGGGTCGGCATAATGCGTATCGAGCATAAACGCCCTCATGCCTGCATCCCACTGAGCATCAAGACCGGTCCGATGGTTGCTTGCGGGGTAAAAAATCCCATCTTCGTGGGTTGCAAAAGCATTGTGGGTTTCAGGAAAGGTCACGTTGTCATAGGTTCGAGAACACAAGTTGTCCCAACCGTTGCAAACCATCCCGTCATTGGGCTCCTGCACCAGAACTGATTCAGTGGCGTCGTTGGGCACGGAGGCACAACCCGGTAACGCCATGCACGCTACCAAAAGGATGCAAACCAAGAGCCGCTGCATGGATGACCCTGCAGGTCAATGGCCATCAAATCGATGGTGCAGACAAGGTCACTCGTTGAGACGGGCGATAAGGTCGGCTTTCTT
>DUIU01000043.1:3341-6364 GCA_013330155.1 Candidatus Poseidonia sp.
CTGGCGTAATCGGCATCGTTGGAAGCCGCTTCGGCAGGTGCCTCTTCAGCAGGCGCTTCTTCGGCAGGTGCCGCTTCAGGTGCTGCTTCAACGGATTCCTCCTTTTCTGCAGGCGCTTCTTGCTCTTCGTCTGCCTTCGAGTCATCCTCATCATCGGCCATTTCGCCCTCTTCTTCAGCCATGGCTGCGGCAAGTGCAGCAGCCTTCTTGGCCTTCATTTCGGCGGCTTGGCGCTCTTCTTCAGCGTGAATCTCATCGAGGGTCGGGCCGTCGGCAACAACCACACCTTCTTGCAGAAGTTGGGTCTTGCGGATGGCCACAGAGCGAACAGGGTAAATGGATTTGACACCCTTTTCGATTTCTTCCTCAAGTTTTCCATCAAGCAGAGCATGTTGTACATCCGCATAGGTGTTCTTTGCCGTGAAGGCGATGATGATGTCGCGGGTTCGGCTACGCATGTCTTGCTTGACCGAGGTCTGAACACGTTGTTGCGTGATGATCAACGGCTTCATTCGAACGAGGTAACCGTCGGTGGTGACCACATCAACAACATCGTCAACCTTTCCACGGTATCGACGAATTTGACGGCGAGTGTGGTCGGTTTGATGATGATGACCGATGAAGGTGGTTATGGCGTCTTGCCCCACACATTCGGTCACACGGAATCGCATGACAACATGCATCTTTGAGAAGTTTCCATCAAACTCCTGTTGAGTCATTTCATAGACACGTCCGATGATGTGCTCATCAGACTCACCGATTGTTTCGCCAATTGGCTTGAAATCCCATGGATGTCGAGGCGCACGGATGGTGTACCATCGCTTTGTCTTCCACTTGTCGCGTTGTTTACGCGCTGCTGCGCGTGCTTTTGCTGTGATTTTCTTTGCCATGTCGTTCAACTCGGTGTGTCTTGCGGGGGCTACCCCACTTGCAAGTTGCCGACTCACCTCCCCTATTTGAATAGGCCTCATCTCGAGAACGCCACCATGAACGACGATTCGGCAACCTCATGACCTCCCTGCTACACGGAAAGATGTGGGCCTACATCACATCACATGGAGGGCGACGGCCAGCGCCCTGTCGAATGCCGACGTTCTCGCCGATGCAATGGCGTGGCTGGTCGGTGATGAAGAGGCCGTGAAATTGGACCGAAGCACCTCCTACCACGGGCCGGAGCTCACCCTCATTACCGCTTCAACCGCAAATAAGAGAAAAGCCTTGCAGTCATTGGCGAAATTGGGCGAAGCCAATCTCAAACAGCTCCAAAGCGAAATGGAGCAACGCATGGACGACCAACATGTTCTCCACTTCCGCCTGACCATCGATTCAGTGGTTGAAGGTGAACCCAAATTTGCCATCGGAGCAGGCACAGGGACCGTGAAAGGCCAGGCAAAGTTCGAGGTATATTCTGGTCTGACTGAAGAAGAACAACTGGAAAATACCTTCGCCGAGGCCAACGAACTCCTTGAGGGGAACTGAGCATGTCCGGCTCCCGAAAGATGCCCCTTGCGGCCGCCATGGTAACCCTGATGCTGCTCGGTTACGCGCCCGTTCTAACAGCAGAGGAAACGGAACTGGAAACCAACCCTCGACCATCCTGCAACGCTGACCGAATCAATTGGACCATGGGGCTTGTTTATTGCGATGAACGAGCAACTTCAGCCTACACGTTATTTTCACCCATTCCATCCAACACGACCTACTTAATTGACCACGAGGGGCGGCACGTCCACAATTGGACCTCACCGGGAGAGCATCGACCCGGGCTCTCAGCCTATCTGCTTCCAGACGGTGACCTGCTGCGGACAGCCAACAACCAAGACAACGCGGTTGGCAACTTTTCTGGCGGTGGCACGAGTGGGAAAATTGAGCGGATTTCATGGGACGGAACGTTGGAATGGTCGTGGACCTACGACGATGCTTTGTACATTTCACATCATGACATTGAACCCATGCCAAACGGAAACATTCTGTTGATCGCTTGGGAGGAACGAACAGAACAAGAAGCCCTCCAAGCGGGGCGAAACCCCGCTATAGCAAGTGATTCACCCGGCGGCCAAAACAACGTATGGCCAGACCGCATCATTGAGGTTAAACCAGTTGGCAGCGATGAGGCCGAAATTGTGTGGCAATGGAATGCTTGGGACCATTTGATTCAGGACTATGACGAATCCAAGGATAATTATGGCGTGGTTGCCGACCATCCTGGCCGCCTCGACATCAATTTCATTGGCGCCACTGGCAATGCAGCAGGACGAGCCGATTGGATGCACTGCAATGGCATTGACTACAACGCTGACCTTGACCAAATCGCCCTCTCATGCAAAAGCATGAACGAGGTCTACATCATTGACCACAGCACCACGACTGAAGAGGCCGCAGGCCATACCGGAGGCAACGCAGGAAAGGGCGGAGATATTCTCTACCGCTGGGGAAATCCCCAGGTGTACAAAAAAGGACTCTCCAGCGACCAACAATTGTTTGCTCAACACGATGTTCAATGGATAGAACCTGGACATCCAGATGAAGGAAAATTGATTGTGTTTAACAATGGAAATGGACGGTACCCAGCCTACTCCTCGGTGGACATCATCGAACCCTCCATGGAGAATGGGACGTACGTCCTTCAGCCCAACGGGACCTTTGGGCCCTTGACACCATCATGGTCATGGAGTCAAGGAGAATTGATGTTCTCGGCGTTTATATCCGGAGCTCAAGCCCTCTCCAACGGTCATGTGTTGGTCACTCATGGCACGAAAGGGACGCTGTATGAGGTCGATCGGAACGGAGAAATCGTTTGGGAATACATTGTTCCGGTGGGTTCCGATGGCCCTTACACGCAAGGTGAGGCCCTGCCCGAAGGAAACAGGGCTGGAACAACAGCCAACACCGTCTTCAAAGCCGCAAGCTATTCCAAGGAATTCGTTCAATCCATTGGGCTACCAGTTTCAAGCGGAGATTACCTCGAAAACTGGACCGATGCATGCTCTGCGGAGGAGGCATGGGGGTGGGACAAAGATGGA
>DUIU01000136.1:0-941 GCA_013330155.1 Candidatus Poseidonia sp.
ATCCAGACCAATTTGACCTCGGCGTTTATCGCCCTCAAAACCACCGGAAAAGCCATGCTCAAACTCGGATCGGGGCGGATGGTGTTCACCTCCAGCGTGGCTGGAAGTTATGGTTTGACCAACCACGAAGCCATCGCTGCCGCTAAGGGCGGTCTTGAGGCCATGGTGCGCGCTGCCGCTTCCACGTATGCCGGTCGCGGCCTGCGAGTCAACGCCGTGGCGCCAGGATTAACCGAAACACGCCTCGGTGCTACAGTGCTGCGCTCAGAAGCCATCCGTGAAGCTTCGGTCGGCATGATTCCTCTGAAACGCATCAACGAACCAGAGGAAATTGCCCAGAGCATTCACTGGCTGCTCACCTCGGCCCCCGATAACATGACTGGGCAAATCTTACATCTCGATGGTGGCATGTCAGCACTGAGAGGCTAAGTCATGAACATCGCCGTCGTTGGAGGAGGGTTGGCAGGTCTTGCTGTCGCCCTTGGAAGCGAACAAGACGGGCATCAAGTGACCTTGTTCGAAGCCTCCAATGAACTCGGTGGACGAATGAAAACGCTTGACGTGAACGGCCACCCGCTCGATGCTGGATTTCATGTTCTTCACACGGCCTATCCAGCACTCAATCGGTGGATGGATGTCGCCGCTCTTGAGGGCAAACCCATGGATGCCTGCACGATGACCATCCGCCCTTCCACAGGCAAGCGGCGTGTTTTGGGCGATGCTCTTCACGCGCCTCGCTACCTTCTCCCGACCCTTCGCTCGGTTGGCGTGATGGACGGCCTCCGATTTCTTCGCTGGCGACTGGGAACGCCCGGTCGTGACCTTGAACGCTCCATGGATGCACCAACGCCGACCATCAAGGAGGGATTGAAACAACGAAACTTCAGCCCCTCCACTCGGCGTGTGCTTGAACCACTTTTTGCAGGAATCACCCTCGACCC
>DUIU01000136.1:1338-3188 GCA_013330155.1 Candidatus Poseidonia sp.
ATTGCAGCGGTTCCACAACAACTCGCATCTCGCCTCAAAGCCACCACCGTCCATCTCAACACCTGTGTTGATACGGTTTCTGCCACCACGGTAGAAGTGAATGGAGTAACCATGCAGTTTGATCGCGTCGTCCTCGCCGTACCCCAGCATGTTGCGCATCAAGTGCTCCCCTCGATGGCTGGAACACACAAACCGGTGGAACGTTTGACGAGTACAGTCGTTTTCACAACATCTTCGCCGCCTTACCATCAAGGTCGATTGTTGTTGAATGAGGAATGGGGTGAACCTGGCAACGATGTTCTTCATGTTCATCTCCCCACGAACCTCCATCCACACCCTGGTGGTGAGCATTGGGTCGTGGCTACCATCGTTGGTGGAGCAGCGACTTCGCCTGATGTTGAATCGGTGCGTCGTGAATTGCGGACATGGTTTGGCGAAACGGTGAACGAATGGGGGCACTTAGCGACCACGACCGTTCGGCATGCGCTGCCCCAAATAGACCCGAATCATCACGAACGTTTCCTGCCTGAAATTGAGATTGAAGGTGTTTTGCTGGTGGGCGACCATCGGGCACACCCCTCGGTTCAAGGAACGCTTCGAAGCGCAGAACGCATTCTTGAGCACCTCAAGATTCCCATTCCAAGGAGGAACCCAACATGACATGGCACAACGTGATGAAATCAAACAAATTGAAATCAGGTAAGAAGAAGATGAAGACGGTCAAAGGCAAGCTGATCATGGTCGGTCGTCAAGATGGCGCTTTGTTCGCCACCGAAGCGCTGTGCCGGCACATGCGTTGGCCACTTGCTTACGGAGCGACCATCAAGGATGGATGTGTTCGGTGTCCATTGCATCAAACCACGCATCAGCTCGATGATGGGTCCCTGGTTGAATGGTCCCCTTTCCCCCTATTCCCTTCCTACGGCCGTTTGGTCGGCGCTATGTCAAAGAAGAAGGATTTGAAAATTTACGAAATCCGAGAACACGAGGGGTACATTCAGGTTCGCTTTGAAACCCCCACGCCGATCCCTTGATGGTTCCCTCAGTTGACGTTGGCCTTGGCTTCAAACTCCAAGCACCACGAGGGCTCAATAGAAACCTTGAGGTAATGCACGCTGGGATTGAGGAGTGACCAAGACGGCGAGCACATGGACGTCGTCATCATCATCGGGCTGGTGCTGTCCGGCCTCCTCTACGTTCGAGAGGCCATGGAAGCGTTGTCAAGCTCGTGATTCAAGCCATTCGCGAAGACGACGAACGCCTTCGTGGATGTTGGCAATGGACGTAGCATAACTGATTCGAATCAAGCCTTCTCCTCCTTCCATCAGGGAGCCGGGAATAACTTGCACCTGGGCGTTTTTGAGGGCTTGTTGGGCAAATTCGATGTCTGTAAGCCCCGTGCCGGTGATATCGGCGAGAATGTAGAACGCCCCCTCAGGTTCAGGAACAACAAAACCTGGCAGCGAAGAAAGGCCTTGATGCATCAACAACCTGCGTTCGGCAAAGGCATCTTTCATCACTTGGACCTCCTCATCAAGTGAGAGGGCTTTGGCCGCAGCAGACATCAAGAACGTGGGGACGTGGGTTGCGGAACTGACGTTGATGGTTTTCACCCCGTCCATTACCTTGGTTGGACCTGTAATCCATCCGAGGCGCCAACCGGTCATGGCCCATCCTTTGGACCAACCACCGATGGTGATGGTTCGTTCACTTCCTCCTTCAAAGGCACAGGGCGAGGTGTAGCCAACATCGGTCCAAACGAGGGTGGAGTAAATCATGTCATCAAGAATCCAAAGGTCGTGTTTGACGGCAAAATCAACGAGTCGTTTGGTTTCTTCTGGCGTGTAGAC
>DUIU01000243.1:0-5223 GCA_013330155.1 Candidatus Poseidonia sp.
GGCGTGGTGCGCTCCTCAACCGTGAACGGTACATCATCGCCTGGATTGGCATCCTCTCCGCCGGTGGCCCCTCCAGCCTGTGCAGCGAACGCCGAAATCATCGTCAGGCCGAGAACAACAAGAATGGCCACGCCTTGTTTCATGGTAGTAACTGGGCGCGGCTCCTTTATTTGGGTTCTTCTCATTCCATGTCCCATAACTCATCACCCACCCAATGGACCGTTTTGATGCCTTTTCCTTTCGTGTTTTCCACAAGGGTCGAGGCGTCATCTACCGCCCAACCAAGGGCCAGTGGGCGCTTGTGGGTCATGTCGCGAATCCACACCAAATCTCCAGATTGAACGGATGATTCAGCGCCATGGACGCCGGCCACCATGCAGTCGGCTCCGTTCATCAAAAAGGGAATGGCTCCATGGTCCACTTCCACCCATTTGAGGGCCTCCGAGTGTTCCAAAAAACCACGGAGAGTCAGAAATACACATCGCTGTTCTTCCTCGTCCAGCAGTTCGATGACCAACGGTGTTCGGTCAACAAATACCATCGTCCATGGCCCGTATTCGGCCATCTCAATGAAGGCCCCGTCCACGTTCAAGTCAATGGCCAAATCCGTTTCCAACTGCTTGAGAAGCGGAGCGATGTTCTTTCGTCGAACAGGCCTTCGTTTCCTGATGCTCCATTCATTGGCCATGCTTGCCACATGGGCGCTGAGGCTATCATCCTTGGGCATCGCGTTGTTGATGAACCAAAGGCCGCTCATCGGTTCATGGCGATGTGGTGCACCATCCGTACGTTTGCCAAACATGCGATTGAATTGGGAAATCAGCCGGTTGCCGACCCGATTTTTTTCGTGAAGCCCGATGGGTGCCTGCACGAATCAGGACCTCTTCCAGTCAGCGCACACCCGGGCGAAGTGCACCATGAGGTTGAGTGCGTGGTGAAACTGGATGAAGCAAGACGTCCCGTGGCCATCGCCGTAGGTCTGGACTTGACCGACCGAGCTACTCAAGGCGAACTACGAGCCGAACAACTGCCTTGGGCGAAGGCAAAGTGCTTCCGTTCCAGCGCCGTCATCGGCCCGTTTGTGCCTTGGGAGGGAACGTGGGACGACCTCCTCGACCCAGCCCTCGGACTGCACCTTGACTTATCGGTCAACGGAACCCTTCGTCAATCAGCTCCGCTTCATGAGATGTCGGTGACGCCACGCCAACAAATCGATTCCCTCCATCGTTGGGCCCCAGTTAACCGAGGAGACGTCTTGTTCACCGGGACGCCCGCAGGGGTTGGGCTATTACTCCCTGGCGACAAGGTCGTGGCTCGCCTTCTGCAAGTCAACGGCGAAACGCTTTCGGAAATTGACGTTGGCTGTGTGTGAGGGTTGCTTTCATATAGCCCGGGCTGGTCGGTGGCGACGCAGGAGGCTTCATGATGGCTCAATGGCACGGAATTTCACGACGCAAACCATCCGGTGGACGCAAGGTTCAGGCTCGCGGCAAGCGTGCCACAGAGATTTCCACCGAGAAGCAATTCGCACTCGTTGGCGAACCCAAGCGAAAGATCTACCGAAAGACCGGTGGCAACACCATGGTTCGTGTGATGGCCGCTAACCAAGTCAGCATCAACAACCCCAAGAATGGAAAGACCACCCTTGGCACCATTCACAACGTGGTCGAAAACGCTTCTGACCCCAACTATGTCCGACGAAACATCCTCGTCAAGGGCGCCGTCATCGAGACCGACAAAGGTCGTGTCCGCATCACTTCTCGACCGGGCAAAGACGGCGTTATCAACGGCGTTTTGCTTGAGTGAAATTAAGCGACGGCTTCAAGAAAGCACGCCGCGAGCAGCCCATGAGGCGAGACCATGGACCACAACCCTGACCGACTCTGTGTTTGGCCGGGTTATTTTGACATGAAGCGCTCCCGACGAGGAGGGCGTCGTGTTCCTAAGGATGCCTCAGTTCTCAAGCCCGACCTCGAAGGTTTGTTCATGGCTGCTCGAGCGGTTGGTCTTCGCAAGATCAAGCGAGAAGAACACACCTCTCATCCTCGTCGGCCTCACGGGCGCGAAGGAAGGCTTTGGGTCTCATCCTCGGGAGCCAAGGAATCCATCGGTGCGGGAAGCAAGGAAGAGTTGCTCCAACTCATCGGTGGCCAATGGCGTGAAATGCAGCGAAACCAGCGTCAAGCAGCTGAGCAAGAAACGGCCCGCGGTCCAAAAACGGGCGACCGAAGAGCGCGTTCACAGCGGAAAAACACCCAACAACGGAGCAGTTTCAAGAAGCGAAAGAACTTCAAAAAACGTTGATTCTTGAAACAGAAATTGATAACCTTTGAGGGGTATTTTTGAACATGCGGACCCTCATCGCCCTCTCTCTCCTCCTCGTTCTCACTGGAGGACTTCAGGGTGACCTCACTCCTCAAACCGAAAACCCACAGACGGTTGTTATCACCGTCGACAGCACCAATCTACGGTTCTCACCGTCTTCGGTCACCATCACCGAAGGCGATACTGTGCGGTTCTTTTGGAGCGGGCAAGCGCTCCCCCACAATGCGGTTGAGTCCAACGGCGTTTTCGATTCGGGCGAGCCTGCGAGGGAAGTGGACTACAGTTTCACGTTTGAACGAGGCATGGCAGGAACCTACGAATTCGTTTGCGAACCGCATGCTTCAGCGGGGATGGTTGGTCAAATCACGGTTGAACCTGCTCCTGCTCTGGTCGTTGACGAACCTCAAGAGGTTGAGGAAGAGAACACCCCCGCCCTTTCACTCTTCAGTACGGTTGGTGTGCTAACGATGGCGTGGGTGGCTACCAGCCGCCGTCATGGCAATGGATGAAGCCAACCGAAGATGTCCTCTTCTGTCTCGTTTTGTATGCCGGTCAAAGCATCATACAGTTGAACGGTTATGCTTCCTGGCGAACCGTTTCCGTAGACTTTCTTTTCATCACCGTGGGTAATGGAGCCAATGGGTGAGATGACTGCAGCGGTTCCACAGCAGAAGGCTTCGTCGGCCTTCATGGCAAAGTCGGCTGCAATTTTTCCTTCCACTACCTCATAGCCAAGGTGGCGAGCGAGTTGGATGATGGAATCACGTGTAATACCCGGAAGGATGGTTCCCGTTAATTCGGGCGTGTAGAGCACCTTGTCTTTTACGCAGAAAAAGTTTGCAGCGCCCACTTCTTCGATAACGGTGTGGGTCTCCGCATCAAGGTAGATCACTTCTGCATACCCTTGTGCTTTGGCTTCCTTGCTGGGTTTCATTCCAGGGGCATAGTTCCCGATGGCTTTCACTCCACCCGAACCACCCGGGGCTGCTCGATGGTGATTTTCTGAAATCAACAAATCAATGGCGCTCATGCCGCCCTTGAAGTACGGTCCAACTGGTGTAACGTAGATGAGGAAGGTGTAGGAGGGCGCCGGAGCCACACCCAACACTGGCCCACTGCCCATCAGAAGGGGCCGAACGTACATGGCGCCTTTCCCAGAGGGAGGAACCCAGTGTTTGTTGGCTGAGACGACCTGTTCAACCGCATCAATAAAAATCGACTCGGGTACTGGCGGCATCTTCAATCGGTCAGCACCGCGCTGCATTCGTCGAGCGTTTTCTTCGGGCCGGAAAAAGACGATTCGGTTTTTCGAGGTTTGGTAGGCTTTCATGCCCTCAAACAAACCTTGTCCGTAATTGAGAACGCCTGCTGCGGGAGACATGGGTATGTCGCCATAGGGGCGGAGTTCACCGGGCATCCATGGGTCATCGGCCGTGGTGGTGGTCAAGTACATGATTTCGGTAGGTGTGAGCGAGAAGGTGAGGCTGTCCCAGTCAAACGATTCATCCATGCAACCACCCCGCTTTCAAAATGACCCATTGGGATGAGGCTTTCAAGGATTCCTCTTCCATTTGATGCCTGATGGGCTGTGTTTTCCATCCCGGCGAGCAGATGGGTTCTAATGGGGTGGAACAGTGAAGCCGTATGAGGTCGCGCAATGAACGGAAGGATGGGGATTGTGAGCGGGCGTTACCGCTCGTTATCGTCCTCTGAACACGGTGAAACATCGCATGAAACCGTGGTTGAGTTGTTCGGGCGAACCGATGACGGCCGGTCCGTTTGCCTCTTGGTTCATGGTCTAAGGCCGACGTTCGAAATTGCGCCCATTGGTACATGGGAGGCAGATAAGGGCGTGCCTGCGTTCATCGAAGACCGTCTCGTCCACGTTCGGGCCATGGAACACGTGCAGAACATAACCGGCCCCGTGGTCAAATGGACACAGCTCGGTGAACGTCCCGTTTGGACCGTCGAAGTCGAGCAACCTTTCCATGTGCCTTCTCTTCGCAAGTTGTTGAAAACCCGCTCCTGGCAAATCTTTTCTGGAGACATACCTTTTGTCAATCGCTTCTTTCTCGATGGGAATGTTGGCATGCACGTCGCTTTTTCTGGAGATGTTGTGGACACAAGGGAAGCCGACGGGCCCGTTCTCAAACCCGAGGTGATTGAAGCAGGAGGTGGAGGGCGTTATGGCGTCGACCTGACGGTCCGATGTACGTTTGATGATGTTCAATCAACCGAACCCTTTGCCGTTCCATACACCGTGTTTTCCTTTGACCTCGAAACGAGCATTGAACACGAAACCGTCCTCTGTGCGGCGGCTTGCGTCGAAAACCTTGGAACGGGAGAACGGCAGGTCTTCCAATACCGTGGTGGAGAACAGGAGATCCTCGAGGGCTTGACGGCCACGGTGCTGGCGACCGACCCTGACATTATCACGGGATACAACATTGACAATTTCGACCTTCCACGACTGGCTGACCGCACAGGCGTGCTGCAGCGGGGACGTGGAGGAGAAGGCACCATGGCTTTGTTTGGCTGGGGGCGCGCTCCGAGGCTTGAAACCGAGCTCAAGCGAAACCGAGACGCCTTGGTCCCCAAACGGCAGAGCAATCGGGCATGGAATCTCTCGGGGCGCGTGGTTATGGACGCTTGGTGGCAAGCGCGTCAAGCCTTGAAGCCACGGCGAGAAACCTTGTCGTTCGTGGCGACGTTGCTGTTTCCCGACGATGAAGCGAAGCACAAGATGGACGTTGATGCCTCGAACATGGACGAGGAATGGGCTAACCGCCCAGACGAGGTCTTAGCCTACTGTGTACGGGACGCCGAACTTCCCCTTGACATTCTTGGGGCGATACAAGCCGTCCGCCGCAAAGAAGCGGTGGCCGCCGTGGCCAAAGT
>DUIU01000243.1:5476-6180 GCA_013330155.1 Candidatus Poseidonia sp.
ATTTTTTGGGGGGAAAAAAACCCCCCCCCCCGAAAAGAAGCGGTGGCCGCCGTGGCCAAAGTCCCCTTTGAAACGGCCGCTAACGGCAGCACCAGCCAACTGATTGATTCCCTTGTCATTCGCCTTGCTGATTCACAGAAAGTTGCCGTACCGCTGACCGGTTCGGCTGAAGCGAAAGAAGGACAGATCACGGGAGGCTACGTTCACGAAGTTGAGGCGGGGTT
Organism: Candidatus Poseidonia sp.; assembly: GCA_013330155.1. GTDB lineage: Archaea > Thermoplasmatota > Poseidoniia > Poseidoniales > Poseidoniaceae > Poseidonia > Poseidonia sp8339u. Next base: position 5,701 of record DUIU01000243.1, read on the forward strand.
GCACCCGTGGATTGCTGTGCTTGACTTCAAGAGCATGTACCCTTCCATCATGATTGGTCATAACATCTGCTATACAACTCGGATTGACCCGGCGCAATCAACCCCCTCTGGCGAGGCACATGGTGTCCACAAGGCGCCCACCGGGGCTCTGTTCCGCAACCAGAAGGACAGGAAGGGCATGGTCCCCTTTCTTCTCGAGGGCTTGATGGCTCAACGGGACGAGCACAAAGCCGCCATCAAAGTGGCCAAAGGTGCTGGAGACTCCACCTCGGAGGCCTTCCACGATGCCATGCAATACGCTGTGAAAATTCTCATGAACTCGTTTTACGGTGTGTTTGCGAGCGGGTTCTACCGTTTCACACATCGAGATCTTGGGTCGTCCATTACGGCCTGGGCCCGTCAAAACATCAAGGGCATCATCGCCGCAGTGGAACAGGAAGGCCATGGCGTGGTCTATTCAGATACCGATTCCATTTTCGT
>DUIU01000178.1:0-5139 GCA_013330155.1 Candidatus Poseidonia sp.
TACGAGCGCGTGGTGGTCTCTTCCGAACCCCATGAGCATCTCAAGCGCTATTGCCGGGTCCTCAAACCGACCGACCAAGAGACCTGGAAGGACTACACGGTGTTCAAAACCGTTTCTTGGTTGGGTTCGGGCGCTCCAATGGAAGCGCCGGACGGGTGGCTGGTGCTGGGTTCATCACCTGAAGAGGCGCTCATCCTCCCCGAACGAACCATCGATTGGTTCACCCACAACCGCAGGACATTGGATGTGGTGTGTTCGGTCATCGAGGCGATGAAGTCCGGTCGCTGGCCCTCTAATGTGGCGTTTAACGAACTGGAAAAGGCATTGAAACCTCTCGAGGCTCTTCCAGAAACCATGGGTCTGCTCGGTGATGCATCACAAATCGAGGAAGTGGCCCGCATCAAAGACGAATTGTGGAAGACGGTCAAGCAACTCGAAGAAGACGTCAATCAGCAGGTTGAACAAGCCATGAACGATGCTAAAATGGCGCTTTCTGGTGCCGAACTGCTCGAAGCCTTAGCGGATGGGACCTCGTTCCAACGAAAACTCAGAGACGCCACCGGCCATGTTATTCAGGAAGCGATGCAACAGGCACGTGAACACCTCGCTGCCTTCCTTGAACCGGCTCATCTTCGTTGTCCGTTTGATCTGTTCACCGACGCCTGGCCGGCAAAGATTGACCGACGAACCATCGACGGTATCGATGCGGCTCTTGAATCCAAATTGAAAGCGGAGAAGACCGATCATCTCGTGAATCTTGCCCGCCAACTCGGCCCAATGAAAGCTCATTGCGAACAAGCCGTGAGTCGGCTCATCGAAGTTGACCAGTGGTTGTCCATCGCCAGATGGGCGCGCCATGACCGTTGTGTCATGCCGGAACTTGTTGACCATGGTCTTTGGTTGGACGAAGGACGGCATATTTTGCTTGGTGTCGACCCTGACCCCGTCACTTACGGCCTCGGCTCGGCGGCCATCAAGGGTGACCAACAATCTCTTGCTTTGCTTACAGGGGCGAACTCGGGTGGAAAAACCACGCTCTTGGAATGCATGGCCTATGCCTGCATCCTCGCTCACATGGGTCTACCCGTCCCTGCAAAACATGCCCGTGTCGGTAAGGTTGACGCTCTCCATATTTTGGCCAAGGCGGGAGGCACTCAAAGCGCCGGTGCGCTCGAACAAACCCTTGTTGAATTGGCGACAGTCGTCAGCGACCCTACGCCCAAATTGATTCTGGCCGACGAACTTGAAGCCATCACTGAACCCGGTGCCGGTGCCCGAATTATTGCCGGTATGTTGTTGGCTGCGGAAGCGCAATCCGACACCTCTATGCTGTTGGTGACTCACCTTGCCCCAGCCATCCTCGCCTCAACGGGAAGGGACGATTTGCGAGTTGATGGCATCGAGGCAAGTGGGCTCGGTCCAGACTTGGAGTTGCTCGTGGACCGCACCCCGAAGCGTAACCACCTCGCTCGTTCAACCCCCGAACTCATCGTCAAGCGATTGGTTGAGAAGAGTTCGGGGACAGCAAAGGCCCTGTTCGGCGATATCCTCGAGATGTTTGCCGACGTTGATTGATCAAACCGGCATTTCCAACTCGACTGCGAAGAGCGGGTCGGGGTCGGTTGAGTCGTGATAAGCCACTACCACTCCTCCATCGTTGAGAATGCCAAGTGAGGCGAAATCAAAACGAATGTCGTTGCCAGCCCCAGAGGTGGAATCAAGGTCGCCCTGTCCGATGTAGGTCAGCGTGTCAGGTGACATGTCTTCCGAGTATCCTCGGACATGGTAGACCGTGTCTACATCGGGGCCTTCCGTGGACTGATAGCGGACGTTGAGGACAAACAAATCCAATTCGCCATTGGCTTGAAATTCCCATTCTTCGATTTGGGAGGCGGTCGTATCGAGGCCATAGGTGTAGTTTGACCAGGTGTTGGCTCCATCGGTTGAAAGGTAATGCGTGAAACTTGTTCCGCTGTTCACCACACAGTGAATGCTTCCTTTGCGGTCGATTTGGCAATATTCTGAGGGAAACTGTACCTCCAATTCATTCCATGAAAGGGTGGTGTCCATGTAAGCTGCGTTGCCGTTGTTGTAGTAGGAAGGGAAAATGAGTCCGCCGCTTGGGAGAGGGAAAGCCCGCATTTCCTTGTGGGGTTTGTTGACGTCCCAGTAGGCAGGTAAATCGGCGCCGGTGAAATCCAAGTCGAGTTCAATCGATGGGTCGCCACCATCTCGGTCCGGGAATTGGAAGGGGTAGTAGTTCAGTCCATCGACGCTGATTTGGCCTCCAGCGTTTTGGGTTTGATGCCAAAAATTGGAGACCACGATGCTGGCCCATTCTCCGTCGCCGATCGAGGAACTGATGGGTCCAATCACTTCAACTTGCCATGAACGGTCGTAAAACGGTTCTGTGATGCGGTTGTAACACCACTTCCATTCACCTTCTGATTCATCGTACAAAATGGCATAGAACTTGTCGAGTTTGAGGTCGCCTCCAACATAGGGGAACCACGACATAGAGATGATGTCGCCGTTGGTCGCTTGGACGATGCTGCCTTCCCCGAGACCCTCTTGCCCAGGGTTTGTTGGCACAAAGGTGCGGCATTGGGCATCAGGAATGGCAGGAGGGATGTAGGTGTCCCAAAGGTGTCCTCGGTCGGCGGAAAAGACCGGATATTCCCCTCCAATGTTCAGAATCTGACCGTCGATGTCGGTCGCCAAGTAGTGTTCACAACAATTTCCTCCGTACGAGGCGTCAAACACAGCCCACGTGGTGTTGGTGCTTTGATTGGTCCGTAAATCCACGGTATGGAACATACGCTCGACTTCATGCGGTTGAGCGTCAATGCGGGAATAGGAGTCGAAAAGCGGGGGTTCCTCTTCGACCGGAACCGTGCCGCTGCCGTCGCCAAAGCAACCCGCGAGCAGCATGGACATGACCATCGCCATCACCACAGGGGTTCTGCGCATGGTGGCCCCTCGCTCCGGCGTGATTTGAAGCCGTCGCTTTGGAGAGAAGGATGAACCATTCCTCTTTGTTCACGTCCGATTAATGTGCTTTCGGAGGCGGCGCAAAGCCACATCGGTGTGGCTACCCATCCACGTCAAATCTTCTCCATCGATGAAATGGATGGTTGGAGGCTTGTCCATGATGCCTTGGAAAGCAGCCTCCATCGCTTCACTTTCTTCGATTGTAAATTCATGAGGTTCACTCGAAAGGAAGATGTCCGTTATGCCGTGCTCAGCCATGATTTGCGGGGATACTTCCGGATAACCTGTTCCATCCGGTTCGATGTTGGGGACCTCATAGCCCAAGCATGTCAACATGTTTCCCGCATAGGTGGTGCCGTTCGCCGCCATCAGTGGTTTATGCCAAATCAGCGGAAGCGCCCGTTTTGCCTGCATTTCAGGAACCTCTTCAAGCGTGGATTCAATCGAGCATGCGAATGATTCTGCGGCCTTGGAACACTGCACCGCTTCACCCAACGCTCGCAGCATATTGGGGACTTCGCTTGGATGACGAACATCGCACACAAACGTGGCGTAGCCTTGCTCTAAACACCATTCATAGACCGCTTTTGGATTTTCATCCTTGTCCATAACAACAAGGTCCGGTTGCGCCGCTTCAATTTTTGACAAGGTGGGTGTTTTGGTCCCGCCCACAACTGGAACATCGTTGACAGAGTCAGCGGGATGGATGCACCAAGGTGTTCGTCCAACGATGCTTGTTGCGTCAAGGCCGAAGTCAAAAAGGGTCAATGTCAAACTGGGAACAAGGGATACGATCCTCATTCGTCGCCCTCAGTTCACGGTGAAATGGACGATGGTTCCGTCGACTTCAAACTGCTCTGCATCGCTTGGTGCTTGGTCGTTTGAACCGTGGAATACACAGCCGGCCGCTCGTGTTTCGGTGGCGACCCATTGTTCATCGGTCGGCATCATTTCAGGGGCATTGCTTAGCCATATTTCCAAATCGATGCTCGCTTCGATGGCCAAGTCCAGGTCCTTCCGTTTGGCCTGTACGCGACGAACGATATCACGAGCCATCCCCTTCGAGAGCAGGGCAGGTGTGTCATTCATGTCCAAAACAAGGCTAACATGCAGGCTTTCTCCTTCGGCTTCCACGGTTTGAGCAGCAAATCCTTCTCGCTCGACACGCTTGACTTCAACATCGGATGCCTCGACCATGACGCCAAGCACATCGGCTCCCCCGTCGTTGATGGCAGCGAGGAGACTTTCCGGGTCTTCGGCGGACCGAATCGCTTGGGCGACGTTGTTGACCTCTGAGCGAGCCTTCGGGGCGAGGGCCCTGAAGTTGGGGGCGAGTTCAATGCGCTGGAAACGGTCAAGGTCGTTTTCGACACGAATCGCTTCAACGTTCAATTCCTCTGCGAGCAGGTCGTGAAATTCACTGAGGTCGGGGCCGGCGACAATCCATCCTTGGGCGCAAGGAAGGCGCTGACGACGACCGCCGTCAATTCGAATACGACGACCTGCTTCGGCGAGCTCCCGGACGAGCGCCATGGTTTGTTCGAGGGCAAGGTCCTGTGGCGGAAGCTCTGCGGTGGCTTGAGCAGCATCTTCATCCCAAGCGTCGGCGGTGGCTCCCTCGAGGGTACCGGGGATACCGAGTGGCCAGTTGGCGGTGTGGACGCTTGTTCCCGTTAGGTTTCGGTGAATGTGGTCCACCATGAACGGTGAGACTGGCGCCACCAATCGGCAAACGGTTTCCAGTACTTCATGGAGGGTGTGCTGACAGGCCAGTTTGTCGTGGCTGTCGGCCTCGTCCCACAGGCGTCGTCGGCTGCGTCGTACGTACCAGTTTGAGACATCGTTCACGATGAAGTCTTCAAGGTCCCTGCAGGCTTTGTGGAATTGCCAATTGGTGAAGTTTTCATGGTACTCTGCGGCCACCGTGTGAAGACGAGAAAGAATCCAACGGTCAAGCGCACTTCGTTTTCCAACCTCAACGGTTTGAGCGTCAGGGTCAAAGCCATCAAGCGCCGCATAATCTGCATGGAATTTGTAGACGTTCCACATCGTCAGGAACATCTTCGCATAGGTCTCACGAACACCGTTTGGGTCGAACTTCATAGGGTTCCATGGTGCGCCAGCCGTGACCATGTACCAACGGGTTGC
>DUIU01000178.1:5531-7094 GCA_013330155.1 Candidatus Poseidonia sp.
AAGATCAATCCAAGCGAAAGGCAGCGCTTGTAGGCCATGTTGTCAAACACCGTGGCTGAAACAGCCAGCAAGGTGTAGAACCAACCGCGCGTCTGGTCCACACCCTCGCAGATGTAATCGACAGGGAAAGAGGCATTGAAGGTTGATTCGTTGTCAAAGGGATGATGCCACTGAGCGAAGGGGGCGCAACCCGAATCAAACCAGCAGTCCATGACAAACGGTTCACGTTTCATGGGCTGTCCCGAATCGGAAAGCAGCGTGTAGCCGTCAACCACGGGCCGATGAAGGTCCACATCGTCGGGACAATCTGGGTTTTCAATGCCCGCTGCCACCGCTTTGGCGACTTCGTCTTGGAGTTCTTGAATGGACCCAACGCACTTCATTTCACCGCTTTCGCTCCGCCATACAGGCAGAGGTGTGCCCCAGTACCGTTCTCTGGAGATGGCCCAATCCTTCACGTTGCGAAGCCATTCACCAAACCGTCCTTCACCCACCCAATCCGGGGCCCATTCGACTTGGTCGTTGAATTTGAGGAGGTTTTCCTTGACGGCCGTCATGCGGACAAACCAGGAATCCATGGCGTAGTAGAGGAGTGGGTGGTCGGTGCGCCAGCAATGCGGGTAGTCGTGGAGGTAGGCCTTCTCACGGTACAATAAGCCGCTTTGAGGGCCTGTTCCGTTGCTTCCACCGGGTGAGGAGAGAAGGGAGATGATGGCTTCATCGCACGATTTCACATACTTGCCATCGAGGTCCGGATGGGTGCCCGCCACGAAGGCCCCATCCATGCCCACCGTGTGGTGAGCAGGAAGACCCGCTTCCATTCCGAGGTTGTAATCGTCTTCACCGTACATGACAGCGGTGTGAACCACGCCAGTTCCGTCGGTGGTGGTGACCCAATCGGCCGCAAGAACCGTCCAGGCCGTGGTTGAATCGCCACGTGGGACGGCTTCGGGGAACAAGGGTTCGTAGGATCGTCCAACCAATGATGAGCCCGGGAATTCTTCGATGATGTCGACGTGATGGCGCAAGACCTCCTTCATCAACTCCTTGGCGAGAATGACCTCTTCACCAACATCAGCGCCGCCCGCACCGGTCCACGCTTCACCGGCGGCCTCTTTGATGCGGCATCGAACGTAGGTGACCTCGGGTCCAACCGCCAGGCCGACGTTTCCGGGTAGCGTCCACGGCGTGGTCGTCCAAGCGAGGATGGAAGCGTCGTCGTCGCTCAATTTGAATTTCACATAGACCGAGGGTTCCTCGACTTCTTTGTAGCCAAGTGCCACTTCGTGGCTGGAGTAGGATGTGCCGGTTTGCGGACAGTAAGGGAGGACTTTGTGGCCTCGGTAGAGCAGTCCTTTGTCGAACATTTGTTTCAATGCCCACCAAGCAGATTCCACGTAATCGTTGTGCAAGGTGACATAGGGGTTGTCGAGGTCAACCCAGTAGGCCATGCGTTCGGTCATCTCGCGCCAAGCGGCTTCGTAGGTCCAAACAGATTCGCGACAAGCTTGGTTAAATTCCGCCATTCCAAATTCTTCAATGGCTTCGTTGCTCATCAAATCC
>DUIU01000203.1:0-782 GCA_013330155.1 Candidatus Poseidonia sp.
GACAGTAGATGCTTATGGCCCAGTTGCTGACAATGCTGGTGGAATTGCGGAAATGAGCGCTCTTGGCGACGATGTTCGTGCCATCACCGACGAACTCGATTCAATCGGAAACACAACTGCTGCAGTCGGCAAAGGATTCGCCATCGGATCTGCTGCTCTCACCGCTCTCGCACTCTTTGCAGCATACACTGCAGCCATCGGTGCTGACAAGTTGAACCTTGAACTCACTGAACCAATGGTTGTTATTGGACTTCTGATTGGTGGCGGTCTTCCATTTGTGGTGGCTGCAATGACCATGACTTCAGTCGGTAAGGCTGCAGGTGACATGGTTGTCGAAATCCGACGCCAATTCAGAGAAATTCCTGGTCTTCTTGAAGGTAAGGAAGGCGTGAAGCCAGATTCCCAAACCTGTGTTGATATCTCGACCAAGGCCGCTCTCCGTGAAATGGTCGGACCAGGTGTCGTCGCTATCGTGGCTCCAGTGATTGTTGGTTTCAGCCTTGGATACAACGCACTTGGCGGTCTTCTTGCCGGTTCCCTCGTCACCGGTGTGCTCATGGCGCTCTTCATGGCCAACGCTGGTGGCGCTTGGGACAACGCCAAGAAAGCCATTGAGCAAGATCACATTCCTGGTGCCAAGAAGGGCGACGCCGCACACGATGCTGCTGTTATCGGCGACACCATTGGCGACCCGTTCAAAGACACCTCTGGCCCTTCGTTGAACATCCTCATCAAGTTGATGTCCATCGTTGCCGTGGTTCTTGCGGGCACTGGCAAGTTGA
>DUIU01000203.1:1152-2787 GCA_013330155.1 Candidatus Poseidonia sp.
AGCGTTAGCCTTTCAAAAGAGGTCCAACAGGACTGACCATGCGTGCTTACGTGTTGTCCCTGTTGATGATGACCGTCAGCCTTGCTGGTTGCATCACTGAAGGAGACCTTTCTTCATCGGATATCGGGAACACGACCGAAGATGAATTGGCTTTGCCGGACTGGCAAATCGGCGACCAGTGGTTGTATACCTTCATCACGCCAGAGTTCGGTGAAGACAGTGCTCGCCTCGTGGTTGCCGACGTTCGAACGGACGATGGATTGTTCATGCTTGGAATCTCGTCAGAGGGTGAAGCTCAACGGCATGCGGTCATCAATCACAATCCCTTCTTGGGCAGGGTCACCATGGATGGCTTGTCGGTTTACGAGAACGGTGAGCCCCAAGCGGTGTTCAACTTCCCCTGGGCCGTTGGCAACTCATGGGAATTTAGGCTTCTTGGCCAGGACTGGACGGCCACCACCGACAACATCTACAATGGAGAAGTCACCGTTTCAGCAACGTCAACTGAAGACCATGAGCTCAGTTATGTCTTCAGCGGCCGTCAAGGGTTCATCAAGAGCCTCCTTTGGACGGACAGCGAGGGAGTCAATCATTTGGAGATGAACCTCAACCAAAAGAAAACGGGCTACACTGGCGATGTGTTCTTCTATCGTGCAGGTGATATCCACGACAATTTGTACGAGGAAAACGATCAGGAAATTTACGACACCTTCCTCGATGATGGCTACTCCCCTAACGAGGCTTGGGACACCTTGGTTTGGTACCTTGACGTTGAGATCAGTCAGCAAGGGGGTTCAGGTTCACTCAGCATCAAAGACCACCAAGGAGCCTCTCCCCTCACACGGGCCTGGGGCGCAGGAGCGACCGAAAAAGGCTCATTTGGCACCATTCCATCAAACTCGGGAGACCATTCCATTACCGTGACTCTGCGGGGTCAAGATTCCTTTGTTCACCTCAAGGTTGCAGGAGCTCTTGTTCGCTCTTGGACGCTATGAGGTGTTGACTTGCCCACCCTCATTATGATGCACGGGATGACGGGCGACGCGTCAATGATGCGACCATTTGCAGAGAAAATTCTACCTGACGGATGGACCCTCTTGGTCCCTGAAGCCCGTTTTCCTCACCCAAATCGCGGGTATACGTGGTGGCGGTACGAGGATTTTGAAGCCGATGTCACACGCCGCATGTCGCTTTCTCGAAAAGAATTGATGGACGTTGATTCGAGCCTTTCACAACTTGAGAAACTGATTGCTGAAGAAGCCCCCCTTGGTCCCTTGGTCGTGGGTGGTTTTTCCCAAGGCGGCGCCATGGCACAGGAACTGCTCCAACTGCCCATCGCTGACCGAATTCAGGGCGTGGTTTGCATGGGTACACGGCTTGTACGTCCAATGGAACTCCGTTTAAGGTTGAGTGAATTGGAGAATAAACGGCTGTTCTGGATGCACGGTGAAAAGGACCTTCGAGTCCCAATAGAAGACGGGTGGGCCATTGCTCATCTGTTTGAATCAGCGGGCTGGGCCGTTGAATTGATTGAGCATCCGAAAGGGCACATGATTCCCACTGAACACCATCAAGCGCTGAAAGAATGGCTCATGACCTTTTCTTGAGGTAGCGGTTGGTTTCATCAAATCCACC
>DUIU01000003.1:0-1689 GCA_013330155.1 Candidatus Poseidonia sp.
CATGCCTGTGAGGAAAAAAATCACACCAAAAAGACCGACTGTGACGGCCATTGGACCCAAATTGGCAACGCTCATCGAAGCCCCGAAAAAAATACAAACAAATCCGGTGATGAGGAAGTTCTCGCGGCTCAGTCGCGTCATTCAACGGCCTCCGCAGCTTTGGCCAGCGCTTCAGCGACACGCTCTACCTTTGATTGTGGAATCGCACACAGACCGATTCGGACTCCACCGGAAAGCGGCACGAGGTAGACATGCTGATTAGCGCAGGCTTCAGCAACGGCGACTGGGTCGGTGCATTCGTACCATGCAAAGAAGCCATCATGGCTTGGATTAACGGCGACACCGTGACGCTGGCACGCCTCGATGAAGGTATCACGCCGGGCGGTGAGAAGGTCGGCCAGACGGTCTCGCTCACTGGACCACGCTGCTCCTCCTTCGGGTGTTGCGTGCAATTCACTCAACACGTGCTGAGCGATGCGGGGTGAGGCCGACCATGTTTGGCGACCGGTCACACCCATCACGTCGTTCAGACGTTGGACGTTAGATTCCTCGGGATGCAAGTAAACCACAGCGCCGGTTCGCAAACCGTAGATGGTGTGTGATTTTGAGAGGGAGATGGCAAAACAAATGAGAAGGTTTTCCGGCCAAGGTAGCCCAGCATTCAGCGCCTCTGCAATGGTTTCAGCCCAGCCGTGAGGCTCGTCAGCGTAGAGGTGATAGGCCGCATCCAAAAGAAGCGTGTGTCCCGTGTGTTCGTTGCGTGTTGCGCTTTCCATGAATGCATTGAGGAGAGCATAGCGACTTTCAGGTGGAAGCGAAAGACCCGTCGGGTTGTGAGCGGGATCGTTGAGCCAAGTCATGACGGAGCCTTGACTTTGGACCAGCCCATCGAGGGCGGTTCGAAATCCATCGAGGTCCAGGAAAGGTGTTGCCGCAGAAGGTTCGGTGGGCAACAGCGGGTAGGTGGCGATACCGAGGCCACATCCTTTCAGAAAACCAACGTATGGCCCCCAATGTCGGTCCCTTAACAACACGGCATCTCCCCGTTCGGCAAAATTGGAAGCTGCTTGGAAGAGGGCACCTGACCCTCCAGGTGTGGCCGTCGCACCGGTGTGCAAACCAAGGCCTTCCAACACCCCTCGATGTTCACCGAGGGCAAGCGTCACCGCCAAATCAAGAAACGCAGGGAGGCCTTTCAACGGTGCGTAAGCCGCAAATTCCGAGGGCGGAGCAACTCGAATGGCTTCGTCAACGACGTTGTTGATGGCCAGCAAACCGCTGTCTTCAAGCAGGGCTCCAACGGTGCCGTTAACCGCATCCGCTCCAGCTTCTGCAGCGTGTTGATACCGAGCGAACCAACTGAAAATAACATCATTTCCCGTTTTTTCATGGCCATGGCTGGCGAGGTATTGCATGGCATCACCCTCGTCCATGGCCACTCCAGTGGCTTGGTGCTTTTTGATTTGACCATGGACCAATCAGGGGATGAGGTTCCGTGTGTTTCATCAAGGGGTGGTGTCACCCGCAACACGAAGCCAACGTAGCACAGCTGGTAGTGCGTCTGATTTGTAATCAGACGGTCGGGGGTTCGAGTCCCTCCGTTGGCTCCACTTGAGTGAAACAGTGCTTCAAATAGTCCATCTGTATTGTTCACACTATGCCAGAGTGCAATTTAGACGCAAAAGGAAA
>DUIU01000003.1:2054-7605 GCA_013330155.1 Candidatus Poseidonia sp.
GCCACCCTGTTGGCAACCGACATGTTCACGTTTGGGTTTGGCTGGTACGCCGTTGGTGGCGGAATCCTTGGTGGAGCCTTCGCCATCTATGAGGCACGGGCAGGCTGGTGTATCGTACGAGCCATCGGCATCAAGACCCCAATATGACCGTTAAGCAATCATGCGAACGCTCAAAGCGACTTCCTCGGTGGAAGTACTGTGTCAGCCCAGCGATTGGACGGAAAGGCTTGCGCCAACGAAGTTGAATCCGACTTGGCCAACCGCGTCGCAGTGCTTGAAGGAACAGGAGTAAAACCCCACCTCGCCGTCATCATCGTGGGCGACGACCCTGCATCCCATGTTTACGTGAACTCCAAAGTGAGAACTTGTGCCCGCCTTGGCATACGCTCAACTCACATTGCCCTTCCATCCGACATCGAAGAATCGGTGGTTCGAGAGCACATTCTTTCGCTGAATGCGCAAGATGACTTGCACGGCATCCTCGTTCAATCACCCCTCCCAAAACACATGGATGAAGAGGCGTTGACTGACTTGATCGACCCGGCGAAGGATGTTGATGGATTTCACCCACAAAATCTGGGGCGACTCGTACAGGGAAGAACCGATGGAATGCTCCCCTGTACCCCAAGCGGCGTCATGAGGATGTTGCGCTGGGCGAACATTGACCTCGAGGGAAAACGGGCCGTTGTGCTTGGACGGTCTCGAATAGTGGGTATGCCAGCCGCCCTCTTGCTAGCAGCAAAAGGAGCTGACGCCACCGTCACTGTGGTCCACTCGCGCACAGACGATGCTGAGTCCATATGTCAGGAGGCAGACATCGTGGTCGCTGCAGTCGGTCGGCCAAACATGGTCACATCATCTTGGATTAAGTCCGGCGCCATTGTGGTCGACGTGGGAATTAACCGCGTGGAGGATGCATCAAGGGAACGCGGATGGAGACTTGCAGGGGATGTTGACCCGAACGTAGGGGAAAAAGCCAGTTGGCTATCACCCGTACCTGGCGGTGTTGGCCCCATGACCATCGCCATGCTCATGGAAAACACCGTTCGAGCGGCAGAAATGACCCTGACCGCAGACGAGAAGCCCTAAGAGACGAAGGCGTTGTGGGGTTGGTGTGGTCCACGATCCACGAGCTCCCCGACTTGCGGCATTTGCGACCCTGGTTGCAGCGGTGTTCGTCTTGTTAACCGCGTTGAATTTGGTGTTCAGCGTGGTTGGAAGCCCCGGAGTTTCAGTGGAGGAAGTCGCTGCCTTGGCCGTGGTTCCCGTCCTCCTTTTCGTAGCGAGCTTAGCCAATAAACAGCGTGTTGTTCCTGAACTCGTATCCTCTCTTGAACACCGGGACGCTGAGCGTTTTGAATTTGCCACATCTCCTTCTTCATCGCCAGTGCAAACCGAAGTTAACCCAACCACGGCATCAATCCTAACCAGCATTCTGGGTGAGCAAACCACAAGCGATCAGGTTCAGGTGAACTCAGCCATGGACACGCTGACCAGTGGTGCTTTTGGTGAATCAGTTCAGCGAACGATGGACGCCATTGAGGAAGCCAACCAAACGAACATCGCTCCTCGTGAAGCCGCACCAGCGGACGAAACCACCGGCCAAACCCTCGAGCGAGTCATCGTTCAACCGATTCCACTTCCAGGAAAGGAGGATGAACCATCTCGAAACCCCGACACAATCCCAGGCTTGGAGCCAAATCGAGTGTTCATCACCCAAGGCGTGGCGAGTGTCCCCCTCCCAACCCAACCTGAACAGCAGCCAGTCTCCGCCTCCATACCAGTCAACGCCAGCAGCAATAAAACTCCAGAGTCTCCTTCAATCCCTGAGGCGCTGGATTTGCCTGATTTGAGTGACTTGCCCTCGTTCGATGATGAATCAATCCGTCCGCCTTCACCCGTTGTTCCGGAGGCATTGGACCTCCCTGACCTCGGAGATTTGTTTTCGCCCGAGCCAACAAGCTCGCCATCATCGACAGCCTCGGCGCTTCCGGACCTTTCTGATTTGGACGACCTTTTCTGAAGACGAGGTTTGAAAACATCTTGATTTGAGGGACGACCATGTGGACGCAATCCTTGGACCTGCATTCCCATTCGTTGCACAGCGATGGGGAGCACCCGGTCCAGGACGTCGCCCGATTGATGCATGAAGAGGGCGTCAAAACTTGGTCGTTGACCGACCACGACACAACCTCTGGATGGGATGAAGCAGCCAGAGCAGCGGCCTCGTTGGGTATGCGTTTTCTTCCCGGAGTTGAAATCACCTGTGAGCCAGCTCTCGAGCCCGACCAGAACCATCTCGCCGCCATCGGCAGAGAACGCGCTTCAGCCTCCTGGCACCTCTTGGCATATTTTCCGAACCATCGACCCGGCATGAACGATGAAACGGTTGCGGAGTTCAAGGCTTGGCTTGAGCCGCACCAAGACGGTCGTCTTCCTCGCATGAAAGCCATGTGTCAGCGGCTCACAGAATTGGGTATGCCCGTGGATGTAGAGGACGTCAGCCGTCGAGCGAGCGGTTCTGTTGGCCGACCTCACCTCGCCCAGGCCATGGTTGAACTTGGATATGTTTCAAGCAAGGTGGAAGCCTTCGAAACCTGGATTGGTGACGGACTGCCTGCTTTCGTACCCCATGTCAAACCGACCATAGCCGAAGCGGTTGAAGCTGTTCGTTCAGCAAACGGATTCACGTCCTTGGCTCACCCGTTGTATTATGGCGTCCCAACGGGAAAACTTGTCCAGCGGCTTGTGCAACTCGGGGTTGATGCGGGTGAAGCCGTCCACCGAAGCCATACTGATGCGTACCGCTTTGAGTTAATGAACGAGGCCGAGACCAACGGCATGACAATCACGGTGGGTTCGGACTTTCATGGACTTTCATGGCAAGCACGACCGGGGAACATGCCCCTCAGAGTCATGGCGTTGGACGCTAGACTGAACGGCGCATGAAGCGGTCAACCGCCATAGCGGCTTCAAACAGAAGGATGATTGGCATCGCTACGAGGAAAAGCGACAGCGGGTCCGGAGGAGACATGAAGGCTCCAAGAACAAAAGCCCCGAACCATATCACGCGCCGCGAGGCTACAAATTGGTCCCGAGACACAGCACCCGACCGAAGCAGGAGCGTCGTGATGAGTGGGGCTTGAAAACCGATGGCTGAGGCTGAAACAAGATTGACAATGAATCCGGCATAATTCGAGAGGCGCCATTCAGTGGACAACCCGGCTTGTTGGGCATCGGTGGTGAGGTAGTCCAGCAGCAGTGGAATGAGTCCATACCATGCATAGAAAGCGCCGACCATCAACAAAACCACTGAACCAAGCATCGCCATGAGAAGGCGTGGGCCTGGTTTTGGAAGGGTGACGTCCAATTCCTTGAGGCGTTCTTGAACGGCTTGATGTCGCAAACCGTGGAGAGCAACTTGGTAGACGATCATCAAACTAACGAGTGTGAGGCCGACATAGCCTGCGATTCGTAATTGCAGAAAGAGAAATTCAACCGGTGAGATAACAATGATTTCCACTCCATCGGGCAACCGATGGTCGTCGACCAACCACGCAATGAATTCACTTGTGAGCGGAAACGAGATCATGAAACCAAGGAGAAATAACCCCACGTAGAATTTCATGGAGCCGCGTAGCCCCTCTTTGACAGACATCAAGATTTGTCCGCCAGAGGATTGAGCCAACCGCTCAACAGTGGCTTGGATGGGTTCTTGCGCCATGCGTCTACGCCTCTTCGTCCAAAACCTCGGACGAGGCCCATACATATGAGGGTGTAGAATCAATCCAACTTCGTCCTTCTTTCTTCAAACGATAGAGGCGATAGACAACGAAACCGGTCATCCATAGCGAAGGCAGACTGAGGAACATGGCTTGGCCCATCTTATCATCGCCATAGTCGTTCAGAATTCGAACCTCCATCACCGGTTCATCTTCACTCGCCTCGTCGTAATGCATGACGATGAAATGGTAGATTTTAGGAGAGGTGATGTTCAAACTCAACGTGGTCTGCGGAGCGACGGTGTAATGGTCTCCAAGCGTTTTCATCACGTTCCAGTCAATCTCACCGGTTTCCATGGCTGGAACACTCGTTTCAACCATCACCACCACAATCTCAAGGGTGGAATCTTGATTCAGATTGCTGATGTTGGACTGGACCATGCTGCCCGGGTCGAACTTTTGCACAATCTCAAAGGTACTATCACCCTCACCAAGGCGGAAGGATACGCGCTCGTCGATGCCCTCCTCTTGGTAGTTCACTGCCATCATCATGCAGGTGAGAAGGACCAACATGACAATTCCCTCAACCAAAATATGGCGACGAACTTTCTCCCGCCCGATGCCCTTGAACACTGGACCGAAGTCGTTGCGAAGACGCGGTTGCAGGTGGTGGATGAACAACGCTCCAATGCTCCCGATGAGGATGCCTAAGGGGATATCAATGAACCAGTGGATGCCGAGGTATAAAATGGTGAAAATGAAAAGAATCGTGTTGACGAGGACGAAGAAGTGGTATGGCCAATGGCGCCATTCACGCAAGGTCCCGCCTTGCTGCTTTACGTGCAAGTAATTGAGCATCAGAATTCCGAAGGGGATGGCCACGTGGAGACTGGGGACGGCGTTGTCAAGTGGATCATGGAGGGCATAGAAGACCGTGTACCAACCCTCGTGGTAGAGCAGTGCGTCCATTCCTGGAATCCAAGAGGAGGTCACTTCAACGTTGAAGAAGAGATAGTAAGGTACGGCAAGGGCATAAATCAACAGGTAATTGAGGGTGACTTTGTCGGTCATGTCTCGGTCGCCTGAAAAAGCAAAGTACACCGTGGTTACGTAAATCAAAAACAGGTAGACAAACAGATAATGGAAGTTCAAAAACTCCGTCAAAGCATCGTTTCGAAAAACATCCTGGACCCATTTGGTAAATTCACCTTCAACACCGTAGACCCAATCCGTCCAATGGCCAGTGCGCGTTTTCATTGGTTCGTTGAGTTTGTCGGTGATGGACTTCCATCGAATGATGACGATGTATCCCATAGCGTGGAGGTAATACCGCTTGGTGTGGAATTCTTCAGCCCACTTCCTCCATGGTATACGCTCACCTGGTTGATGGCGGGTAAAGAACCAGCAAATAATTGGAGTCAAGACCAATATCATGCCCATCATGATATCGTAAGGGTCCATGGTTTGGCGTCAAGAGGTACGGTTTTATGCCTTCGGACGATTCTTTGTGGCTTTGGCTCTATTCCGGCTGCCGTCGTGGCAAACTTTGAGGAGTGCGGAAGAAACCCATGAGCATGAACGAAGGGGCAGTGTGGAAGGCAGCCCCCGAAAACACCCTCGAAAGTTTGCGCCACGCCTTTACAATGTTTGACGGCGTTGAATTTGACATACGGCTGACGGCCGATGAACAACTCATCATCCACCATGACCGTACCGTCTCGGTGCCCAAAGAATTCCTCAAAGGACGTTCTGCATGGCTTGAAGAGTGGAACCTTGACGAACTTGTGGACCTTGGATTCCTGAGTTTTGAAGACTTTCTTGATGACCCA
>DUIU01000129.1 GCA_013330155.1 Candidatus Poseidonia sp.
ATTACGGCGCGCAACACGGGTGGCGCCGGTACGACGACCATCACCATCGTTGTCGACGATGTAGCCCCTTCAATCTCCTACTCGTTGGATGACATCGTAGGGACGCTCAACGTTTCGATCAGTCCACATTCAAATCCGACCAGCACTGGAGGAGCGGTGACGAGTTGGGAGATTTCACCAAGTCCAGGGCCTGCTTTCCACTTCAACACGGCCAATGGTGTCATCAGCGGCACGCCAGGTATTCTGCTCACACGAACACAATACGCGGTTTACGGCAACAACTCCGGCGGTTCCTCCGTCGCTTACGTCAACGTGACCATCATCGATGAAGTGCCGACGCTGTCGTATTTGCCCGAGAACTTGACGCTGGAGCGAAGTCAGTCCAGCAGCGATTTGCCGTTGAGTCCAACCTTGACCGGTCCGGGCACCATCACCTCATGGGCCATCAGTCCAGCCTTGCCGAGCGGGCTCTCCTTTGGAACGAGCAACGGCACGGTTTGGGGCACGCCATGGGTGCTTCAGTTGACTGCGGTGACCTACACGGTTTGGGCCAACAACTCCGGTGGGTCCACCAACGCAACGGTGAACATCACCATCACCGATGAAGCTCCGGATATTTCCTATTCCCCCGACGAACTCAACCTGACCAAAGGCTTGACCAGCAGCGATTTGCCATTGACTCCCACCAATGGTGGCGGTCCCACACAGACCGCCTCGTTCCTTTCGAACTGCCGCTTTGTGGTGGTTGACGCACAAGGTACACGCCATGTTCTGTGTGGAAATACCCTGTACAGCGTTGATGCCAACGGTACGCAGACCGTTTCAAGCGTATTGGTACCAAGCGGCATGGCGTTCGCCCTTGAAATTGACAACGATGGGCACCTCCACATCGGCTACCGGACGGTCGTGTCCAGCAAGGTCTTCTTGCATCACATGACCAACCTCAACGGTTCATGGCAGTCAACCACGGTGTACAATTTCTCCATCTCAGGTTCTTCAACGAGTTACGATCAAGACGGATTCCGCATGGCCGTAGGAAGCGATGGCAGCGTCCATTTCACCTACATCAAGGTCACACAGGCTGGCAACAGCTACAACCTCTACCACGTCAGCAACCAAAGCGGTTCATGGTCGGACGCCTTCTTGACGGCCAGCGGGAAGCCAACGGACCCAATGCTCACCCTCAGCGACACCAACGTGCCGCATGTCGCCTTTTACGCCTCCCCGAATTTCATTGTCGGCAAGTACCAATCAGGCACCTACACCCAACTCAATTCGGTGTGGGGCGTTGGTGCTTACAAGGACCTCAGGGTTGATGCCAACGGCCACGTCCATCTTGCCTACAGTGACACATCAGGACAAGCAGGCCTCTACTACCTCACCAACGCGTCAGGGTCGTGGGTTTCCAGTACGCTTGATTCAAGCGCAGATTATGTCACGGTTCGTCTCGCCATGGGCAGCAACGGCGACCTTTACGTGGTGGGAGCGAAAAAAGGCGTAGGCAACAAGGCTGCTGTAAGCTACTGGACCAACGCTGGCGGTTCATGGAGCGGCACCACCATGACGCCCGATACGATTCCGCAGGCCAGTACGAACCGCCTTGACTTCTTCCTCGACGGGAACGACTTGTCGTCCATTGTCTATTACGACGGCAGCAGCAGCCACCTGCTCACAGGCACGCCCTCAACCACCTACAATTACAGCATCGCTCCGGCGTTGCCGGCCGGATTATCGTTCTCGACGAACACCGGTACAATCTCGGGAACGCCATCGGTGCTCATGAACCGAACCATGTTCACGGTCACGGCCACCAATAGCGGTGGAAGCAGCACCACCTACCTCAACATCACCGTGGTTGACCAGGTGCCAACGGTGAATTACTCGCCCAACAATCTCACGTTGACCAACAACACGGGCTCAAGCGCCATTCCGCTGCCACCATCGGTCACCGGCATGGGGGATGTGGTCAACTACACCCTCAATGCGACCTTGCCAAGCGGGATGGACTTCGGTACGACCAACGGTACGCTCTGGGGTATTCCGACCGAACTCTGGCCGACCACGTCCTACATGGTGTGGGCCAACAACACCGGCGGTTCGACCACGGCGTTCTTCAATTTGACCGTGGTTGACCAGGTGCCGACCCTCACCTACACGCCAAGCACGCTCACGCTGACCAACAACACCACCTCGACCGACTTGCCGCTGGCGCCCACGCTTACTGGACCGGGTGAAATCACCCTGTGGACGCTCAATGGTACGCTCCCTGCGGGCTTGAACTTTGGAACGAGTAACGGCACACTCTACGGCACACCGACTGAACTTTGGATCATCACCACCTACACGGTTTGGGCCAACAACAGCGGTGGTTCATCGATGGCCACCATCACGCTCAAGGTCATCGACCAGCTTCCCACGCTCTCGTTTGATGTGACCGAACTCAACCTGACCAACAACACGGCCAGTCCAGATTTGCCGTTGACGCCGACGCTGACGGGTCCCGGTGAGATTCTCACTTGGGACATCCACCCATCCTTGCCGTCAGGGCTCTTCTTTGGCAGCAGCAACGGAACGCTTTGGGGCATACCCACCCAACTGCTCCCGGCCACGAACTTCACCGTGTATGCCAACAACACGGGAGGCAGCACGACGTTCAACCTGACCCTTGAAATCGTGGACCAGGTGCCGCTTGACATCCAGTACAACCCGAGTAACCTGACCTTGGTCCGTGGTGTGGGTAGCAGTGATTTGCCGCTGGTGCCGACGCTGACTGGTCCGGGTGAAATCACGTCATGGGAAATCAACGGCACCTTGCCAACCGGTCTGTTCTTCGGGGCAACCAACGGTACGCTGTACGGCTTGGCTACCGTGAACATGACCACGACGGTTTACACGGTGTACGCCAACAACACCGGTGGTTCTGTGAGCACGCAAATCAACATCACCGTGCTTGAACCGATGGTCAACCTCTCGTACAATCCATTCAATGTCACGCTGGTTCGTGGCGTGCAAATGGCAGCCATGACGCCCGTCGTTTCGGGTGGTTCGGTTGAGGTTTGGGGCGTTTCGCCTGACTTGCCCGCCGGCCTTTCCTTTGTTCACGGTGTTGTTTCAGGCACACCAACCGTGAACATGACGACCTCGATGTTTACTGTTTACGCCAACAACTCGGGTGGAAACGCTACGACGACGATCAACATCACCATCCTCGAACCCTCGGGCAACCTCTCCTACGTCCCCTCCAATTACACGTTGATTCGAAACGTTTCGATGGCGTCCATTTTGCCGACTTATAGCGGCGGGGCCATCGCGACATGGGAAGTCTACCCCGCTCTTCCGCTCGGCGTGAATTTCTCCAACGGCGCCTTCTCGGGTACACCACTGGTGAACATGACGACCAGCATGTTCACCGTCTACGCCAACAACAGCGGTGGTGTCGCTTCAGCCACGGTCAACCTGACGATTCTTGAACCGGTGGTCAACCTTACTTACACTCCTGCGAACATCACCCTGATGCGTGGCACGACGATGAACCCGCTCTTGCCAACCGTATTAGGAGGCAACGCCAGTGAATGGGGTCTTGGAGGCGTGCTGCCGAACGGCGTTCAGTTCGTGAACGGTGTGTTCTCCGGAACGCCAACCGTGAACATGACGCAGACGCAATACATTGTCTTCGCCAACACCACGGGCGGTACGGCCATCGCCTGGGTCAACATCACCGTCCTCGAACCTGCCGTGGACTTTTCTTACAACCCATACAACCTCACCCTCACTCGCAACCTCACCATGACGCCAGCCACGCCGACCGTTTCTGGAAACGTTGAGACATGGGCCATTGAACCCGCCCTCCCAGCTGGTCTCAATTTCACCAACGGTACGGTTTCTGGAACCCCTGAAGTCAACATGACGACGACGATGTTCACCGTTTGGGCCAACACCACCGGCGGTCCTTCCTCGACGACCATCAACATCACCATCTTGGAACCAATCGTGGATTTCATCTACAATCCAAACAGCCTCTTCTTGACTCGAAATGAAACCATGAACGTCACTTCACCCGTCTTTGGCAC
The DNA here is from genome assembly GCA_013330155.1 of Candidatus Poseidonia sp. Lineage (GTDB taxonomy): Archaea > Thermoplasmatota > Poseidoniia > Poseidoniales > Poseidoniaceae > Poseidonia > Poseidonia sp8339u. Next base: position 4,071 of record DUIU01000129.1, read on the forward strand.
CGATGCCATGGCCGAGGAGTGGGGCATTTCTCCGGATTTGCCATCCGGATTGAACTTCACCAACGGAACAATTTCCGGAACGCCCGAGTTCAACATGACGGCCACTGTTTACACCGTTTGGGCAAACAACAGCGGAGGTTCCGCTGCGGCCTACTTGACCATCACTGTTCTCGAGCCACTGGCAACCGTTGTGTACGTTCCAGAGAACATCACGCTGACCCGAGGTGAGGACAACGCCAGCATCGTGCCGATTCTCGGTGGCGGCATGGTCGCTTCGTGGTCCATCATGCCGGCTTTGCCGGACGGCTTGGTCTTTGACAACGGGTCCATCTCGGGTGTGCCGCTTGTGAACAGCACCAACACGACCTACACCGTCAGCGCTACCAACAGCGGCGGAACGGCCGTGGCCTTCCTGAACATAACGGTGGTCGAACCCGTTGCTGTGTTGTCGTTCAATGAGAGCTTCTTGGCTGTTCGAGGTGAGACCATCCTTAATGCAACTCTTGCCAATAGCGGTGGCTATGTGGCCACGTGGGCCATCGCTCCGGCACTTCCAGCTGGGGTTCTGTTGTGGAACGGGTGGTTGTACGGTACACCGTTGGTGAACTTGTCCAACACAACCTTCACGGTTTGGGCGAACAATTCGGGTGGCTCAGCCAACATTACGTTCACCCTTGAAGTGATTGAGCCAGTCGCTATCATCGTGTATCCTGATTCAGAAATCACGCTCGTCAACGGTGTTTCCCGTGGACGGATTGTTCCAATCCTTGACGGGGGCGTCCCCGAACATTGGACCATTGAGCCGGCCTTGCCTCCTGGCTTGATCTTCCTCAACGGATACATCCTCGGTGTTGCCACAACGAACTTGAGCGCCACGACCTACACCGTGTGGGCCAATAACTCGGGCGGTTCTGCGTTTGCTACGTTTGAACTCACGGTCAACCAACCAACCTTCTACGCTCGCTACCCCTTCACCCGCCTGGTGCTCGAGGTGAACGAAACGATGCCAACCCTTGCGCCACTCTACTACTTCGGCGACAATCAAAACCCCGTTTGGTCCATCCACCCCGAACTCCCCGCCGGTCTACAATTTGAGAACGGTCGTCTTTCAGGAACCGCTCTTGAAGTGTCCAATGAAACGAACTACACCATTTCCGTGATGGGTGAAATGGTCCCGGTGGAACTCTTTGTCATCATTGAGGTTCGAGAAGAGGTCAACAACACCGTTGAGTCGGTTCGTAATCAGACCGAAATAGAACAGTTTATTCTCCCTGAGGTTGAGGAAGAGGATGATTCCTTTGACATGTACTGGATTTGCTTCCCGATTTTGTTGTTCGTCATGCTGTTGGGCGTTGCTGCCATCAATAACTTCCTTTCCCTCGTGGCCAAGGATGAAGAGGACGACGAAGGCGCTGAAGACGATGAAGGCGAAGGCAGCGGTGGCGGAGACTGAACCTGTTTCGCTCCGTTTCATTGAGTTCATCGCACCGAAAGTGATAGAGAATACAACCGCCTCGGCTACGACAGAGGGAGCCCTATGTACACCATGGAAGACCTGAAAACGAACCGTGATGCACAAATCACGGTTGGCAGCATTGTCTTCTTTGTGCTCGCTTTCCCCATCTACTTCAGCATCGCAGCGGGCAACGCTGACACGGATTTCGCTGGTGCGGCGGGAGATTACCAAGTCTCGGGCGAGCTGACCTACGTGGTGTTGGATTCTGGCAGTGAATCCATCGCCGACGGCGACACCTGGTCGATGACCTACAACACCGATGCGGTCAACGATGCAGACGAACTCAACATCGTTGGTGTTCGCATCAGCATGTCCTACGGCGAAGACGAGACTGCCAACGGTTTCGGTTGCGCCGCTCCCGGTGCTGGAGATTCGGCTCCCGACACCATCACGGGAACAGCCTCTCACCTCACGTTCAATGCCTCTGCGGACGGCCAAAACAACGGAGGAAACGGAGCCCACGATGTTTCAGCAGTTTGGTACAATGAATCCATGCTTGGAGCCAATGTGTCTGGATTATCCTTGAACGAAATCAAAGAGCAACTCG
>DUIU01000023.1:0-1635 GCA_013330155.1 Candidatus Poseidonia sp.
GACCGACGACAGGGCGGACGAGACGGTGGTGGCCAAGGCAACAACCGTCCAACCGGCGGGAGTTGGCAACGAAATGGACGACCTCAGCGAAACGCTTCAGACAACGACTTCCGTCGAGCAAAGGGGAAGCGATCGGGCCATGCCCACAACCGACCACCGCGTGATTTCCGAACCCCACGCAAATTTGAGCGAAAAGACGAGTGAAAGGATGTGGCCCCGTGAGCGCAGAATCACACTACCTCAACGCTCTTGAAGCACTTGATGAAGGCGATAGAGACCGTGCGAAAACCGAAGCCAAAAAGGCCACTACACTTGACCCAGACCACCTCGAAGCATGGTCCATACTCGTTGAGGCTTGCCTTCCCCCCGCCGGTCTACCACCAACCATGGCTCAGGCCGCTCAGGCACTATCGGCGGTCAAGAAAATCGTGGCTGCAGACCCAAGCCGAATGGACATGTGGGTTCGTGGCGGTCGATTGATGGCCGATGACCTTGGCATGCTTCACGATGCATTGCATTGGTGGCAAGCTTGCCGTGAGATTGCCCCGAGAGAAGTCACTCCGGTAGTGGAAATGGCTTCTATTTTGGCGGACATGGGAGAATATGCCAACGCCCAGCAACGCCTTCAATCCATACTTGATGACAACATGGACGTTGGAATGACGCAGTTTCGGAAGATCAATGGACTCCTTCAATTGGTTCGAGCTGCTGCTGCTCAGCAAGAACGTGATATCTTCAAACCGAATGAAAAACACCACGATGGCTGGGAAGCCATTCGACAAAAAATGCGGAAACCACCGCTCTCAGAGAACATAATTTTCCTCATTACGGCTGTTCCGCTTCTCCTCATTTTGATCATTTTACTCCAAGGTATGAGTGGACCGAGTTTCAACATCGGGACGTTGTGCCTGAACACGCTCATCATTTTGATTGTCATTATGGTCTGCATGCGAAACGCCAAACGATGGTTCCAAATCATCAACCGTCCAGCGTTTAATCTTCTGCGAGCCATGAATTTTGAGGCAGCCACGGGATACACCGTCATGACCGAAGACATACGAACCTCAGTGCTCTACATGTACATCATGCAGCGAAAACCCACATCATGGCAAGAGCGCATGCTCAAAATCATCGATAAAGGCACGCCCTTGCCGAAAAATTGGCGATTGCGCCTCCCGGACTTTGAATCCCATCTCAATGATGACGGCGTGGTTGAAATCGAAGAAGGACCATTGCTCCAAGCCTACGAAGAAGAGTGAGGGCGAGTTCTACCCCTTACTTGTAGACCAGCATCTGCATGGCCAATAAACGACGCAAAACACCCCTTATGCAATAGGTACCCCGCAATACTTCCGTGAAACGCCCTCCTGTGCCCCTCAGGAGAACATGGGCATTCTGCAGAGTCAGCTCCTTGGTCCGCAGTTCGACTGCAAACAGCCGCTACGAGAACAAATTCAGCGTGCCGCCTTCATGATTCAAAACCGGCCAAAACGAAGGCACCAGAAGTGCTTACGTCTACTGCTGGGATTGTGCATATTGCACAGCATATTGCTGCGCATAGGCCGCAGCCGTTGCTGCATCGTAGCCTTGTGAAACGAACTGCTGGTAGTACTGCTCGTACACCGCTTGGTCATA
>DUIU01000023.1:1972-6426 GCA_013330155.1 Candidatus Poseidonia sp.
TTGTGCTGCGGCAGGTTGTGCTGCAGCTGGTTGTGCTGCTTCACCTCCACCGACATACTGAGCGGCAAACGCTCTCGCTGTTTCTTCAGGATAGCCCTGTGCAATGAGTTGCTGGACATATTGCTCAGTTGGATCGAGAGCATCGGCACCAAAGGCACCTTCCATTCCACCAAAGGCATCGTCCTTGTCATCGCTGCGACGCATGAACATCAACGAACCTACGACGATAAGCAACAGAATGACACCACCGATGATGAGCGTCATTGAGTCAAGACCTCCCGACACACCATCTTCATCGTCGTTGGACTGGGTGTTGTCCGTCCATTCTCCAGTCGTTGGATCGTAAGACCAATCTCCAATCCATTGACAATCGCCGTTCGCATCGAGAACAAACTCGCCACCGGCATCAATTGCTCCCTGGTCTGCTTCCAGTCCTTGACAGGCTGGGAGTTTGAGGGTGATCGATTTGAAGGTGACCCAACGCTCGTTCGGGTAAGTGCCCTCGTAATACTTGAGGAACACCGTTTGCTCCTCGGGCACAGTTGTGTAGAAACTGCGCATGTCAAGCGTGAGTTCGAACGTATCACCGTCGCTCAAGTTTCCGCTCTTGGCCCACAAATTATCAAGGCTGAGTTGATACTTGTTAGCGGCGGAAGCGCTGAGGTTTTCTTGGTAGAACGCCACCTCAACATACACTTCACCGTTTTCCGAACCCGAGAGGACCTTACCGGTGAGGGTGATGTTGTCGTCATCGAATTGGGTGCCGTCAAGGTTGGCGTTATCCCACTGCACATCGGGCTCTTCATCACCGAAGCCGTCTGGAACGATAACGAAGTACATTCGGTGCTTCTCAGAGAACTTCCCTGCACTGTCGTAAACAACCAGCTCAATGCGGATTTGGTTCTCAGTGGTACCGGTAGAATCAACGGTCACGTTCTGGAATTTGTACGACCACTGGCCGCCACTGGCTGCCGTCTGCGTGAAGGTGTGTCCATCCAAATCAAACGAATCATCGCCGTATGGAGCGTCAAACAGGACCTTCCATTCGTAGGTTTCAATGCCGTTTCCATCAAGCGCATCCATGTCCATGGATTCGCTGGCGTCAAAGTGCACGACCAACTCGGCATCGTCGCCTTCTCCTTGAAGGATAATACGGTTGACGTCCCATTCCACATTTGAAACAGTCTTCGTGCCAATGAACTCGACGTTGTCTTCATAGTCAGGTCGAATGTCGACGACAGCGTCTGCTTCTGGGCGGAATTCGTCTGCATAGACGTCATTGGTTTCAACGACCATGTCAATGGTTCGTGCGTGGCCGTTGTCATCGTGGAGCATCAAGGTGATGTGCCATTGTTCGCCTTGGGCACAACCGGTCTGCGAGGCCAAGTCGGCCTTACAGAAGGTCATGCTCGGGGAGGATTCAGTGGAATGACCAGTGATTCCTGTGGCGAGGCTGCTGCCGTCCCAGTTGGTTGGTCCGTCAATGATCCAATCGGTGTGAAGAGTTTCCGTGGTCGACGTCGTGAAACCAAAGTTCAGCGTAGCGTCGCTCTTCATGTAGCGCAGAGCGTACTTACCAGTGCTCGGGTCGATACCCGGAACTTCGCCATTGACGGTCAAGTCCAGACCGTTGCCCAAGGTTCCAAAGCCGTCTGGATAAGGATTGACTTGGTACTGCAGGAGGTTGCCCAACAATGGGAAGGTCGAACTGTCAGCTCGCTCCGAGTGCGTGGCTACGTCAATGGTTGAGATGATGAGCCCACCGGAGAAGTAGCTGCAAACACCCAACACGGTGTCCTGAATGTCCTCTGTGGAGCGGATGAGGCGCTGGAAATAGCCACCGTCCTCCATGTATCCGTTGCACGTCTCAGGGACGTTGTTGGTGCTGACCGATTTCGTGTTGAGGACGGCCTGAGCAACACCCGAGTTCGCGTCAAAGCCTTGGAAGGCGTTGACGTCAATGTTGTCCATAACCGGGTGGTAAGGGTCTGCAAGGTCCATGGTGTTGTAGGTGACCTGGGTGCTGGTCGTATCACGGCTCTGCACATCCAATCCGAATGGTAGGCGTCCTGCCAAACCTTGGTCAAGGCCGTAAATCTGGGTTCCGAGTGGACCCAAGTGAGCCTGAACGGTACCGCCGGCGGACATGAAGTTCTCAAGAACGGTTCGTCGTGCTGGTTCACCGAGGTACTGATAGTAACCATCGCCACCAAATTGTGTGTCCTTTGCAACCAGTACATCCTGCCAAGGGAGGATGATCTTGTCGTAGTGCGTGAACCATCCTGCTTCGAAGTAGGTGCTCCAATCGTTGATTTCGTATTGCGTGTAGCTCATGCCTAAGATGGCCAAATCCTGCTTGATAGCAGTGGTTCTGGAGGAGGTGTCCGAAAGAATGGCCACATCAACTTGGTCAGCGAAGGTAGCATGGAAGTACCGCTCGTTGCCGGTTTCAGAGCCATCAGCGAGGAGGCCGTAGAAACTGATGTTGTAGGTGGCTCCATCCATCCATCCGTTCCACGGTGTGAACGAGACAGAGGTTTTCTGTTGGCTTTGCAGGGTCACAGCGGGACCTGAATCCACGATGTGGGCTTGGCTACCATCGGCCATGTCCGTCACTTCCATGTAAAAGACATAGTCGCCGGCAAGCACACCGTTGGTCGCTTGAATGTCCCATGAGTGGGTGAGGGCGCTGTCGATGGGCAAGACACACTCGAGGCTTTGGTCGTCATGGCAAGCCAGAATGTTTGGCTTTCCAATGGAGATATCAACCGATTCAACGTTGAAGATAACACGCTTGATGTTGTTGGCTTCTGAGATCTCGTTGTCATTGTACCAAGGCTTGCCCATGGTCGTGTTGTCAAATACGGTCTTCACGTCAAGTCGATAAACACCTGAGAAGAAATCGTGGCTTGCAATGACCGAAGTTGCGGATTCCTCGGCGTCAACGTTGGTTCTTGAGTCGGTGTAGACGGCATCTTGCACGAAGGTGTACTCCTGCAGTGTGATGTTGTTGAAACCAATGCCCGCAAAGCCGTCGTTGATACCGTTTCGCCCATCGTCATCGGATTGGAAATCAAAGTGAACATCGACCGTTGAACCTTGCAGCGACATGCACTCTGCGCGCCACTGGCTGGTGTCTTGTGAGGAGCGGTTTTGGATGTACAAGTGAGTCAAGTCGATGCTGGTGGTTTTCACCAATTCATCGGAATTGAAGAACACGTTGTAGTTGTCAGTGCCATCTGTGTTGGAGGGGTCGCCGATAAAGGCCAATTCTGTTTGGTCAATGGACTCCGTACTGTTGACGATGCCGTCTCCGTTATCGTCGTTTCGACATGTTCCATCCTCGTTGTAGTCGTTCCATTGTGCGAACACTAAACCAGTGTAGTTAGCACCGTCCTTCTTGTAATCAACGGACATGGTGGCGTAGTCACTCGGGTCCACAGCGCCTGTTTGGTCAATGGTGTAGAAGGTGTCAGCATAATACTCAAAGTTGAGGGAGACGAAATCACCGCTCATGCTTGTCAGGTCAATGTCTGGAATCGTGAGCGTCTCGTTGGCCCAAGCATCGTCATAGCCAAGTGTACCGGTATCACAGGGGTGCCCAAACCAGTAGGCGTTGTTGTTGAAGATTTTCGTTGAACACGAATCCTCATTGTAGATGGCGCCCTTCGGTTGCTGGTTCTCTTCGTACCGGTAGCCTTCACTGCCGCCTTCAAAGGTTTCTTCACAAACAGCTGAGGGCGTACCGCAGTACACATCGGACGGCGTAGCCGAGTAAACCGTGGCTTCAATGTCGAAGTCTACAGGCGTGTTACCGTAGTTGTTGGTAACCACTCCGATGTCAAACGTACCTTCAGCATAAAGACCGCCGGGTTTGAAGTAATCAATTGATTCAACCATGGGGTCATAGACATTGAATGGCGTGACGTAAGCCACGATGTCATCGTTGATACCCTGTTCATCCCAAGCGTTGTTCGATAGGGTCGCAGAGATGCGGTAGGTGGTGTCATTGAGAAGATCTGCTTGAATCGAAGTCGTGTATTCTTGCCCAGGTTCAAGATTTGTGAACGGACCAATGGTCGTGGATTGCGTTTGTGGATTCGGCAAGAACGCCGTGTTCTGTTTCCAGATGGAGAGGTTGTCGACGGCAAATCCATCACGACCAGACCAGCGGCTTTCATTATCGTCGGCCGTTGAGCCGATGAAGCCAGTTCTGAATCGGAAACGAATGTCAACGGTCTCACCAGCCCAAGGGGAGAGGTCGAAGGTTCCGAAGTCTTCTTCGGTGAAATTATCCCAGCCGTAAAAGGTTCCAGCGTTGAACAACCCATTCACAAGGCTTTCTGCATAGTAGCCAAACCTTTGCTTGTCGACGCGTTCTGCGTCAAAGCCGCCCCAGATGGATGCACCCGAGTAACAGGCGCCCTGAATGGCTGCCAGTCCTGGACAGGCCA
>DUIU01000217.1:0-2653 GCA_013330155.1 Candidatus Poseidonia sp.
ATGATTTGACCTTTCACGGCCAAAGGATTGAGGGCTTTTCCACAATCGTGGGCAGCCCAGACGTTGGTGCAGGAAATCAAGCCTGTTTCAACATCAACGTCCACTTCGGCGACGTAAGCGGAGAAGGAGTAAGCAGGCGCCAAGCCTGCCGCAGCCCCTTTGTGGACTCCACCCATCGGTGGAGAACGGTAAGCACCTCGTGCGATAAGCGCACCCGTGTCGGCCTGAGCCTTGTGAAGGGCTTGGAGGTATGAAACCCCGACGGCAGGGTCGTGTTTGTAGTAGATTCGTCGGTCGTTGAGGACCAAGACGTTCGGGTGGTAACCAAGCATCTCCCAAGCCGCTTTCAGCAGCTGATCACGAATGCCTATGGCAGCGCGAATAGCGGCGTTTGCATTCATGAAGGTCACCCGGCTCGAATAGGAACCGAGGTCCACCGGACTGGTATCGCTCTCATGGCTACGAACGTGAATCATCTCAATGGGTAGAGCAAGGACTTCGGCCACCACTTGCGCCACGGCTGTTGTGGACCCTTGCCCGATGTCGGCTGCACCGGTGTGTACGGTAACACCTCCGTCCATGTCGACCTGGATGTGGACGGTCGCGTGTGGGAAATTCTTGGGGTCCCAGTGAATGGGAAGCCCTGAACCGGAGATGAAGAAACCGCATCCGATGCCGATGCCCTTGCCCAGGGGGAGTTGGCGGAACTTGCTGTTCCAATCCGAACCCTCACGCACACGCTCAAGCGCTTCTCGCATGCCATTGGAGGTGATGCGGAAACCACTGATGGTTCGGCTGTGGGGAGGCAAGAGGTTGGCGAGACGAAGGTCGATGGGATCAACCTCCATTTGTTCAGCCATTTCGTCAAGCCCGACCTCAACCGCACAACGCGTGTTGACAGCCCCGTGGCCACGCATCGCACCCGAGGCCGGTTTATTGGTCCAAACACGAGCGCCGGTGTAGTGGAAGGAGCCCAATTCATAGGGAGCGGTGGCGAGAACACCGTTGTAGTAAGAAGTGACGTGCCCAAACGAGGCAAAGCCACCTCCATCGATGAGCGCGTCGATGTCAAAACCAGAAATCCGGCCTTCTGTATCGGCGGTCATCTTGACATCGATGTGGCTCGGGTGGCGCCCTCGGTTGATCCAGTACACCTCTTCTCGGTCAAAGGTGATACGAACGGGAGCACCTGATTTTCGTGCGAGGATAGCAGCGCACATTTCGTGCGGGAACGGGTCAGACTTTCCACCAAATCCTCCGCCTACAAAGGTTCGAACGACGTTGATTTGGTGCATCGGAACGTCAAGCACTGTAGAGAGTGCCCGATGTGTGTAATGGGGGACTTGTTGGGGAGTGTAAAGTTGCAATCGCCCGTTTGGGTCCCAATGAGCGACCACGGCATGCGGTTCAGTGAAGCCATGATGCACGCCCAGCATGGTCCAGGAACCGTGTGAAGCAGCGTGAGGAGTTTTTACCAAAGACCGGTCTCCGAATTCTTGGAAAACACGCTTTTGCACATTGGTCCGTGCAAGGTGGTATTTGCCTCTCCAGTGGATTGGTTCATCATGGTCTTCAAGCCCCTTCTTCGGGTCAAAAACAGGCTCAAGCTCTTCCCATTCAATGTCGAACAACGACAACGCTTCAATGGCTGTTGCTTCGTCGACGGCCGCCACACAGGCCACCAAATCCCCGACATGTCGAACCTTGTCAACCGCCATGGCATGCTCGTCCTTCGTGACCGGCAAAACGCCGAATCGATTGGGTGCGTCTTGCCCGGTAGAAACAGCGACCACACCCGGTAGAGCCTCGACCCGGGAGGTGTCAATCGATTTGATGCGAGCGTAATGGTGCGGTGAACGTAGGATTTTCCCGATGAGTTCTCCCGGCAAACGAACATCGTCGCCGTACCACGCCTGACCGGTTACTTTGGCGTTGGAGTCCACCAGCGGGATGGCTTTCCCAACGATGGTCCCGGTGCGGTCCCGGTCGTGAATATGGTCGCCTGCTGGTTTGGGCTCTCTTCCACCGACCGTTTCTGGAATGTAATCAAGGTCCCGGGGCCTCATTTTTGGCTCGCTACCACCCGAACCAGGCGGTGGGAAAACCTGCTTTCCTGCGACACGCTTACCGTCCTTGCGAACCTCTGAGGGTGAGGCACCTGGCTGCTGACGATAACTTCCCATGGAGATCACTTCGCGTGGCCTGGCGGCATGGTCGGCTCCCCAGGACCCGAGGGGTGGGGGTCAGGATGAGGTTCACTCGCTGGAGCGAGGGTTTCTGATTCGCCGCGGTGAATGGCAGCGGCAGCCTCGATTGAATCGATGATTTGTTGGTAGCCTGTACAGCGGCAAAGGTTGCCTTCAATGGCGCAAGCAATTTCTTGGCGGGTTGGATTTTCGTTTTCGTTGAGCAAAGCCTGTGAGGCAACGAGGAATCCGGGGGTACAGAAGCCGCATTGAGACCCACCGTGGGTGGCAAAACAGGTCTGAATTGGAGCGAGGTGAGCTCCATCGGAGAGACCCTCTACCGTGATGATGTCAGCGCCTTGCACTTGACCTGCCAGAGTGAGACAGGAAAGTTTTGGCACACCGTCTATCATGACCGTACAGCAACCGCAAGTGCCCAAATCACACCCACGCTTGACGCCAAGCGT
>DUIU01000217.1:3030-3662 GCA_013330155.1 Candidatus Poseidonia sp.
CGACCGTTCACGGTCGCAGCCCATCGCTTTCCTGCTGGAGCGGGAATCATGGATACATGCTCTTCGCCAACCATCGCCCTCACCCATCCATCCGTAGGCGATGGACTCTTTGATGATTGGGGCTCGGTGGCCTCTTATTCTGTTCAAAAACAAAACGAATGAACGTCAATTCACAATTGAAACGCTTCAGCGGAATCACCACCCGATGTTGCGAATGGAGCAATGCTTGCGTATAATTGAAGGAGCGTTTCAATCAAGAAGCGCTGCTTCGTCAACCACGGCTTCAATGTCTGAATCGCTCTTGGTCCAGTCGATGGATTCCACAATGACAGAATCTTCGGCCTTGTTGAGGACGATCATGCCCATGATGACAAGGAGTAAGAGGAACAAGACCACGGTTGGTGCGACCCAAGCAGGTAAGTCTCCAAATAAACCGTCTTGGTTGGGTTCACTGAAGGATTTGGCGTTGGCAGTATCCATCAGCATCACATTGACCGACACGAGGGACGTGGCTGAGTGACCGCCGCTTTCGTTGGCCACCAAACCTCGTAGGGAGAGGGTGTGGTTTCCTTCAACCTCGATGCCGGGCAGGTGTTCGAGTTGGTGAACGATGGTGGAGATGTCAAGTTCTG
>DUIU01000009.1:0-4317 GCA_013330155.1 Candidatus Poseidonia sp.
GGCATCTGGCAGGACGGCCGCCACTGCATTCGTTTGAAGGAGAGCAAATAACGCAATCAAGACCGCTCCGATGCCCACGGTGGTGGTAACGGGGTCGCTGTCGCCCGAGAACAACGAATCAAGAAGGGAGCTTGATACACTTTCATCATCGGCATCGCTGAGGGCACATCCTGAAGCGTCCACGCTTACGTTGGCAGGTGTATCAGGGCAGAGGTCGTCGAGGTTAGAGACGCCATCAGCGTCCGTATCCAAAACGCTCAGTTGCCCTTCGCTGCACCCTTCGTCGTTCACCGTTTCTTCCGGTCCGGTAGAGGGGCATGCATCGTCCGTATCGAGCACACCGTCGCCGTCCTCGTCGTCGAGGCAGCCGTCGCCGTCTGTGTCGGCCTGCGAGGCGTTTTCGTTAGGACACAGGTCGTCTGCATCAACCACGCCGTCGCCGTCGGAATCGGTGGTTACCAAGCATCCAGTGGCGTCAACCACGGCGCCCGCCTCACTGTCGAGGCACTGGTCAGCATTGTCGCCGACACCGTCGCCATCTTGGTCACCGCTTTCGTTGGCATTGTTCGGGAAAGCGTCGGTGTTGTCGCCCACGCCATCGCCATCGCTGTCCAATGTTTCGGAAGCGTCGTTGGGGAAGGCATCGGCATTATCCCCTACACCATCTCCATCGGTATCGTGGGTTTCCGAGGCGTCATTGGGGAAGATGTCTGAGTTGTCGCCCACGCCGTCGCCATCTGAATCGATTTGCTCAAAGGCATTGTTGGGAAAGGCATCGGCGTTGTCACCCACGCCGTCCCCGTCAGTGTCATGCGTTTCGGAGGCGTCGTTGGGGAAGGCATCGGCATTGTCGCCGACCCCGTCTCCGTCTGAATCGTATTGCTCAAACCCGTTGTTGGGAAAGGCATCGGCGTTATCGCCCAGCCCATCACCGTCTGAATCAAGCGTCTCAGAGGCGTCGTTGGGAAACGCGTCAGCGTTGTCGCCCACGCCATCGTTGTCGCTGTCCAACCACTCGTTGGCGTCGCTGGGAAAGGCATCACCGGCGTTGCTGAAACCGTCGCCATCATCGTCGGGGCAGCCGTTGAGGTCCTCGCTAGAGGTTCCTGCAACGTTGGGGCAGTCGTCGTTGGCGTTTGGCACACCATCGCCGTCGAGGTCGTTTTGGTCGATGAACTCGAACGAGGGAGACAAGGTATGCTCATCCCCGTTCTTATCCACCAGGGAGACTGAAACCGTCCCTGGATTTGTAACGGCGGGCGTGGTCAGAATAATCGTTTGATCGTCAACCACCTCACCTGTAACTGCACCGAACTGACCAAACTGAACCGTGATTTCATGGGTTTGACTCACACCAGTCGATTTTGTAGCATATCGGAGTACACCATTCGTCTCATCGCTGTAGGCAACATGCATCATGCCTCCATCATCGATGAATATCGAATTAGATTCACCTGTACCAAGCGGTGAACTGCTGGACTCGATGGTACTGACTTGCCAGTTGGGTGATGATGGATTTAGTGTGGCATACTTGAACTTCCATCCATTCCACGAGCGATAAACAATGTGCGGATCACCTGCTTCATCAATGACAATAGAAGGCTTTCGGCCAGTATCCCCTGATGAGTCAACAATCGTGGTTGTCCATGCTCCATTTGGCACACCAGTAGAATATCTCAAATCTTCCTCCTTGTCATCATAATGAGCGATATGGAATTGTCCCTGACTATCCATAGCCATCGAGGAGTACCAACCAGGATACAGGCTGCTTGGAGAACTTCCAAAGTCAGGTGTGTAAGGAATCCAAGAACCACTTTTGTTTGTGGTAAGTTTCAATTTCGATTGACTACGATCTTGATATGCGATGTAACCATGATCATTCTCATCAATCACGATTGCCGAATAGCACCCCTTATTGACGCCTGAATCAAGAGTGCTGGTCGCCCAGGTGGCTCCATCAAATGATGCAAGACGGAGGCCATTACCACAGTTTTGTCCACTTGCTGCAAAGGAGATGTGGGGATGATTGTTTGAATCAAGAGCAATACCTACAGAGCCGACTTTGGCATTTGTCGAGACCTCAGTTGAACTCCAAGAAGAACCGTCGTAATGCATGTACACCATTTTGTTGTTGTTCGACGAATAAGCTGCATGGAGTTCATCGTTGTCATCGATGACCATGTGTGTGTCCCAACAATAACTCCCTTCGCAATTTTTGATATGCGACGGAGTCCATGAAGAACCATCGTAGACACTGTGCGTGAATGCGTAGCCATCACCACTGGCATGAACGATGTGAACATGACCATTCGAATCAACTGCAATCGCGTTTTCATGTCCTGCCTCAGTCCCGTAGTCTGCAGTCGTCTTCGTCCATTGATGATTGATGCCATCATATGTCGTATTGGTAAAAGCAAGATCGGAAAAACCGCTTCCTGAAATCGTGATCTCTTCACCACCGGTCGTCCAACCGGAGGCTGATGAAAGGGTGACTTGGAGCGGGCTTGACCGATGAATCGAATCTGAATCCTCAAACTCTGCAGGCGCGTTCAGCATCGGAGACAAGGCCATTGTCAACAATACTGCGGTCACTAACCAAGTACGCATGTGTGAGGGTGGGGAATGCTCTGCAAATATCCTTTGGTAACATGAGTGATACTTCATGAGGCCTTTCCAGTGCGCCGTTTCTCCTCTTGAATGTGGTCTTTCCAGTATTGTGTCATCTCTTTTGCGAGGTAGGCATCATAGCACCCTACACACAATTCGATTTTTTTCAAATCCTTTCCATGGTAGAGAAAAGTGGGCCCCTTTGCCTCACAGGCCGTGCACTGCCCATCTGAGGTTTTGGTCGTCATGGGGTGAATTCTGTGTTGGAGTTATTTAGACATCGTCAATTGCTCGCATGTACGATTTGGATGGAATTAACATGCTGTGAAAGTCCCATCACCGTCAATGAAATGATATAATTTAGCAACCAGCGGTTGTTATGGCGACCGAATCATTGGCCCCGGTCGCAGCGATTACGGATTTAATTCTCGGGACATTGACCATTATCTTGGCCAACCGAGCCGTCAATCATGACCCTCACAAGCGTTTCACCGCTCTGCTCTTCGGTTGGACCTTCATCTTCATCGGTGCCTATTACATGATTATCTCCGTGATCGAACTGCAGTATCCAGACGGCGTTTTCGGTTGGTCGTTGATTCAATTTGGTACGTTCGCACCAACGGGCGACGGGACCTTTGATGCCTTGGTGTTCATGCTCTACGGCCTTCAAGCAGGCATCAACATTCTCACGTTGGCCTTGGCGCTCCACCTACCGTTTGACTTGGGGTCTGGTCGCGGTTGGACCTCAGCCATCATTGGTGGTGTTGGAGCGTATACCGTCGTCATGCCCATCGTCGTCATGTTTGGTGGCTTCTCCATCACCGTCATTCAAAGTCTCATGATTTTTTCCACTTCAGCCATCTGGACCATGATTTACATCCGAGGCATCGTTGCCGAATTGGTCAACGGCGATGAAGAGGCTCGCTCCGCATCAAAAGGCGCCGGCCTGCTGCTCATCGCCTTTTATTCAGGAACGATGATTTGGTGGCTTTCAACGGTCATGCTGGCCAACAATGAATGGTTCTCGGGCGTCATTGCGCAGATGTCTGAGTCATCGTCCATCTTCTACCTCTTGGGCGTGGAGACCTTGTGGGTGGCCGGGCTCATGCCGCTGATGGTGGTGTTCTTCGGTGAAGGGTACAGGACATTCAAAAGAGGGGCCTCTCTTCTTTCCGTGGTTATTTTCGTGGTCGCCGTTATTGGCTTCATCAACTACTTCATCGACATTGCCGTGTCTGATATTTTGGTCAGTTGCTATGAAACCGAGTGCCAAGAACTTCCTGCCGCTTACAGGGTTTGGGAAACGCTCACCACCGGCGTACTATCCTTCCTCTTCGTCCCCATGCTCTTCGTCTACATCTTGATTCAATACCGGTTGATTGACACGAGTTCGGATGAAAACCGCAACCTGTTGCGCATCATGATTCTCCTGCTTCTTCTCATCGTTTCCTCCAGCTTCATCGAAATGATTCAGTCGTTGATTCCTGTACCCCAAATGGTCACCGCCTCGCTGCTGGCCATCGCTGTCGCCTTTTTCATTGGGTGGGAGGAGCGAATCACCGGTTGGTTCGTCGATGAAAGCGCCGATGGAGAAACCGTTTCAGGAGACCTCATCCTCGCTCAATCCTTCAGTAAATTCACGGTGTTGATGTCGGTCGTCTTGGTTTACATCATCAGCATCAGTTGGCTCTTTGCCGCCATGGGGGTGGG
>DUIU01000009.1:4691-6499 GCA_013330155.1 Candidatus Poseidonia sp.
GACGACCGAACAAGCAACATCACCATGGGCGTGGTGCTGGCTCTCGTGGTGGTTGTCCTCGCCTACACCACCGTGGATTTGGCCAACCTCAACGAAGAGGTGCGTGGCCTGGTGGAAGGGGAAAACAACTGGGACGTCTCGTTTGAACTTCAATCGATGACGTTTCAAGAAACCATTGTCATGACGGACGGTGAACAACGCCAATTGGACTTTGATGTTGACCAAAGCGACCTCCCCGAAGGATTCAGAGTTGGTCATATCCTGGCCACCGTTTCCTACGGCGAAACCTCAGGTCTTCCTGCTGACCCTGCTGACTCGGTGGCCGCCAATGTTCCCCAAACGGACATGCAAGCACAGTGGAATGACGACAACAACACCCTTTCAGGGTCCTCCAACGATGCAACCGACATCGAACTGCTTCTGCGCACCCATCCCGGATTTACGGGTCAGCCCGTCAACGCCACCGGCCTCAATGAGTATCAAGTGCTTCAACCCTGGCTGGTTGAAGGGTTCGGTACGGGTACCTTTTCGGTCGTCTTGGAATTGAACACGCAATCGCCACCGTTCCTCAACGATGGTGATGAAGAAATCACGGTCGTCGTGGAGGTTTTGATGTTCAAGCCATTGGCGAGCACGGCATAAGGCAAGTCTCGAACAGACTTCCGCTCAATTTGTGAAGTCAGTGAGAAATTCCCACATGAGGCGGTACGTGTCGGTTCCGTCCACCTGACCCGGCCATGTATGCTCTTGCGCTTCCATCCCATAGTGTTCGATTCGCACATCACCACGGCAGTCGGTGTGAACGATGTGTTCGACATCATCTCCACCAAATAAATGGGAATGGGTGTTTTCGTTTTCGCAATCGGACAACTGGGCCCAATAATCAATCAATCCAGGGATGTTGCTCATGGTCCCAACGCCTACGTGTTCCCCATCTTTCCAATCCCAATCCTCATCGTAGTCGATGATGTAATCCAGCTTTCCGTGGATGTGCATCACGGCCATCTTGCCAACCAAGTCACAAGATTCTGGGTTTACGGGCATGGTTCCCGCAAACGATGTGACGGCGGCGAAGCGGTGGTTGAGTTGACACGCAATCTCGTAAGTGAACATTGAGCCTAAGGAGTACCCAACCGCATAGAGTCGGTTTTGATCAACGCAGTAGGCTTTCGATAGTTCATCAACGATGGCTTCTGAAAACTCATTGTCATCTTGGGACGTGGCAGCTGTATTGAGGAACCAGTCCCCTTCAGCCGGGGTCCGGTCGCTTTCTGCTACCACATAGGCCATGATGAAGTCCTCACTCTCAGCGAGTTGATCAAATTGGGTCTGCTGCGGGAAATCCTCTTCTGCGTCCCCACCGCCGTGAAACGCAAGAACAACTGGGAGCCTCGTTCCTGCCTCTGAGTCCGGAGCAGTAAGTCGAAACACGCGCTCATCTCCGTTGACCATGATGGAAATGAGCGACTGGGAAATCGCTTCAGAAGGGTTTGTGCATGGGTTTTGAATCTCAACCAAGGTCTCTCCTTCCAGCGTTTGGCTCTGGCTGGGAGTTGAACTCGTGCATCCTGAGAGTGGGAGCGTGAGCAGGAGGCAAATCATCAGGAAGGCCTTTCTGCTGTTGAACATCATTTCAGCCCCTTCACTGATACGGAAATTTCGGGGTTTTATTTAATCGATGTCGTTGAACAAGGAAGATTTGTTTGTCTCAAATCCAAGGGTGTTGGTCGGAATTGAAATCTGTTTTTCAAGCCGTTTCTGTACCGTTGGCCGGAGTCTCTTCGACGTAATCACGGGTGACAACAAGA
>DUIU01000009.1:6806-6951 GCA_013330155.1 Candidatus Poseidonia sp.
AACAAGACCCAAGAGTGCTCCGAGAGGGGCGACCATCATCGAGAACAGCAACACTGGGAAGGAGATGTAGATCGGTTGTTCGGTCGCCATCAGCCGTTTCCATGTCCATCGTCCGACAAACAGGTCAAAGGCCAAGAAATGAAGC
>DUIU01000115.1 GCA_013330155.1 Candidatus Poseidonia sp.
AGTTCACGGGCTTCCTCCATGGCGTGCCCTTCCCGGTCAAGAGCTGAGGTCATCTGCTCCAGCAACATGCCTGAATGAGACCAAGCCTTGTCATCAGCAGCTTGAACGATGTCGGCGAGCATCGAATCCCATGTCTCTTGGTCATCACGTCCCGCGTATCGGGCCCGCAGTTTCTTTTTCTGCTTGAGGGCTCGAAGAACGTCGTCCATCGCCGCTCGCTCCCGTTCAACCGTTCGCACCACTCCATCGGCTAAACCAATCGCTTGGCTGGCATTGCCTGAAGCGAGGGCGTTGGTCGCCTGGGCAAGTCGCTCGTCCATCTCCGAGGTGTCAAGCCCGTCACTTTGAGCAACGGTGCGCTTGGCTTCTTCAATCGAGGCTTTTGCCCGGTCTTGGGCGTCGTCGTCAGCTTCCAATTGAGATGGAATGACAACGGCGAATTCGTAGGCTTCTTTGGGCTGTTCCTTGGCAAGTTTGGCTTTAGCATCCGCCAACAACTCGCGCAAGTGAGTGACACCCGAACCGTGTTTTCCATCCAAAGCTCGGGTTGCTTCGAGAATGACCGACTCTGCCTTAGCCCACCAAACAATGACTTCTGAAGCCCTTTTCTTTGCTTGCCGGTAGAGTTGCTCACCCTCGCGGAGCGACCCCAGTTTGACCTCTCGTTCACCCATTTCATACGCTTTCCGTGGTCGTTTTACGGTAGGAGCGATGGTTTCTGCTTCGTCAACCGATTTCAGAGCATCTTGACGAATGATTTCAACGTCGTCAGCGAAGGACAAAGCCCGTTCCATGTCTTCTTCACTCTCATCGAGCAATCGCATGCCGTAGATAGGGTCGAGATGGCCTTCTTCTTTGGCCGTGGTCAACAAACTCGCCGCCTGAGACACAGCGGCCCCTTGTGCCTTCAATTCAAGGAGGCGGTGCTCGAGTTGGTCCAAGCGTTTTCGGAAGGCCTTTCTTTCGGCTTTCTGGTCGTCGCCTACCGTCCATGAATACACCGTATCGACGATGGCGAGGAGGCACACGAAACCAGCAAGGGCGACCGGGAACGTTGTGAACGAACCGCCGTTGCTCAAGGTGAGAGCGATGGCTGACAAGCTACCAATCCCCGTCAAAATAGCCCGGTAACGTAGCACACCAAAGTGCCCACGCATCGTTCGGTGAGACCATTGACGGCAAGTGATACCTGCCAGCACAATGAGCAGACTACCGGCGGTTGTATTGGAGATGGTTTGGTCAAGGCCAAGTGCACCCAAACAGATCAGTAGCGGCCACGCAACGGTGCTCGCTGAGGCTACACGAGCACGTGCTGTCGCATCGTCAAGGGTCAAATCTTGGATAAAAATGCCCCATATCAACAGCACCAGAGGCGCTCCAAAACTCGTGAGCAAAACCCCATCCCCGTTTATCAGGCTGCGAAGCGAAGGCCAAGCAAGCCAAACCGCACAGAGCAGAAGCGTAAGCGCCGTGATGAGCGTCATGTTTTCGACGCGTTTGATGCGGCGTGAGCGTTCAGCCTCCACGGCTGCATCCGCGTCCGCCCACGTCACCATGACTTCATCCTCTACACCGTTCCTCCATAATCACTCCGATGGTATGTCCACCCAGACCCAACAGGTCGAGATGAACCAGCGGGAATGTTCAAGGGTGTTATCGGGCTGTATTCATAACCGAGGGGACAACATGCCGGGACTCATTACCATGGATGATTTATCCAACGAAGAAATACTGAGCATCTTGGACGATGCAGAACGCTTGCTTCCGGTGGCCAAAGGAGACCACTACCTTCCCTTGTTGCAAGGGAAAATTTTGGGCAACCTGTTCTTTGAGCCAAGCACACGAACACGCATGTCATTTGAAACCGCCATGAAACGCCTTGGTGGCGATGTTGTGAACCTCGGTGATGTGAAAACCTCCTCGGTCGTGAAAGGCGAAACCCTGTTTGACACCATCCAAATGGTCGACGGATACACCGACATCATCGCCATGCGGCATCCACGCCAGGGAGCCGCACAATATGCACAAGATGCTGCCCGCGTCCCAATTCTCAACGGGGGAGATGGGGCAGGCCATCATCCGACACAAACCATGCTCGACCTGTTCACCATTCGCCAGGCTCACGGCCGTTTGGAAGGATTGAAAGTCATTCTTGCTGGCGACCTTCGCTACGGCCGTACCGTGCACTCATTGAGCCATGCCCTTACCCGGTTTGGGTGTGAACTGATCTTTGCCAGCCCAGAGTTGCTCAAAATGCCACGGGACATTGTAACGGATTTGAACGCACACGGCGCCAACATAACCGAGACTGAGGATTTGTTGAGCACCATTGACACGGCGGATGTCGTCTACATGACTCGAATCCAAAAGGAACGGTTTGCCGACGAGGACGAATACACCAAGGTTGCCGGAGCCTACAAACTCCATGCCTCAAACTTGGATGGTTGCAAAGAAAGCATGATCATCATGCATCCTCTTCCCCGTGTGGATGAGATTCATCCGTCCGTCGACGCCACCCGCCACGCCCGATACTTCGAACAGGCGTTCAACGGCGTTGTGGCTCGTATGTCGCTCTTATGCCGTCTTCTCAACGTTGAGGTCCCCGCCTCAATCGGAGGTGAGGCCTGATGTCCCAAGAACACAACATGCGCCGTGTCACGGCCATTCGAAACGGCACCGTCATCGACCACATTCCAGCCGGTCAATCCATGCGTGTGCTGGAAATGTTGGGCATCAACAAAGGGACCTCCGTTCCGGTTTCCCTGGTGATGAACGTCCCCTCAAAGAAAATGGGGACCAAGGATATCATCAAAGTTGAGGACCGTGAATTGAATCAAAATGAACTCAACCGCCTCGCCCTCGTAGCCCCAGATGCACATGTTGCAATCATTCGTGCCTACAGCGTGGCTGAAAAATTAACCATCGAACTTGGAGAAGAAATCGTCAATGTTGTCCGATGCACGTTCTCAAACTGCATAACATCGAACCTTCGTGAACCCTTGGCTCACCGATTGAAAGTGTTCTCCCGTTCACCTCTGGAATTGCGTTGCCACTATTGTGGTCGACCTCAAGATTTGGACGAACTGGCGAACAATGTCCTCTAATCATCACCCACGCCGAGCAAGTCCCGCATATCGCAGGCCTTGCATTGAGCCCCGGAGCTAGGGCTTCCGCAACGAGGGCATGGTGTGGGTGGAGCAGGCCGCTGACCCTCCCCACCCAACGCTACGATTTGATCGCGCAAGCCCTTGATTTGGTCCGCCATTCGAACCAAACCATGTCGGGTTCCAGGGACATCTGCTTCCATGTGCGCCACCATTTCTCGGTGCCGCCAACGGAGGGCACCTCGCGCATTGGGGCATTCCTCGTGATGCATTGGTAATTCTTTGTGAAGCGCATAGAGGTGAATCTCCTGCTCGGGAACCCATCGCAGCGGAACGATTCTCGGTGCGAGGCCGTCCACTGGCGTGGCGGTGTGAGGCGCTAAACGAAGGGTACGTTCAATGTCGGCATTGGCCATGTTCATCAATACAGTTTGAGCCATGTCGTCGAGGTTGTGCCCGAGGGCGATGACATCCGCACCGACCTTCTCGGCAAGATGATTGATGCCTTGCCGCCTGAACACACCGCAGTAGGAACAGGCCATGCGAGGGGCATCGTTGTCCTTGGCCATCACCATTGGGAGGCGTTCGACCACCTCGTCCATTTCGATGAACGATAATTCAGGATAGTTCACCACGTGGTGTTCTACACCAAGGCGTTCACACAACGAAGCTGCGCATTCGATGGACGGTGGACGGTAGCCTTCGATGCCCTCGTCAACGGTTCCTGCAACGATGGTGACGTCGCGACGCTTTCCTACCAGATCCACGATGGCGTCAAGGAGAACCGCTGAATCTTTTCCGCCGGAAACAGCCACAAGGATCGTTGTGTGTTGCCCTTTTTTCAACGGGAGTTGTACCCGAAGTTCCTTGCTGATTTTTTTCCGCACCGATTTGGCAAGGTGTTTTCCACAGAGGATTCGTCCCGAATACGCTTGTTCAACCACAGCAGGTTTGTCGCACGAATCGCAGGTGGGGACCGTGAACAACTCCCCCGTTGCCTCTGCCCCCATGAAAGGCCCTCGCCGGGTCTTAGGTTTCAATTCAGCGGCAGAATGGTTGACTTGAAGCGGCTTGGGGTATGAATTTATTTCAATTGGTAATTTGATTTCTCAATTGGAAATATCGCCCTTTCAATTTCCGGACAAGGCCCCCATGGAAGACGGCGATTGATGAAATTCAAAGCACTGTGTGCGATTGAACTCCCCGAACCTGCACCTCAAAAATCATCATTTGCAGTTGGAAAATGACAAAGGGTGCCCAAACCGGCAAAATACACTGTCCAAGCGCAAAACTTCTTGAAGGCTACAGCGGTGTCAGTAAGATTGAGCAGCCATGCTACAACGCTTGTTGAGTGAATTTCTCAAGGTCAACGGTGTGCACCAAGCCACCATGATCGACGATCGAGGGAAGCTCATGTCAAGCGTAGCCGCAGAAGGCCAACTCCCCCACACGCAACAAGCCGTAGAATTGACCGTTGCCGCCCTCGATGTAGCACAGGGCTGCAATCAGGGCGAACTGCAAGAGGTATGGGTCGAAGGGAAAGGACTTGCATTTGTTGACATCCTCACCCCGTACCGTATCGTGATGCTCTCCGGAAGCGCTGGCAACATTGCTCGGTGGCGCCACGTGATGGACCACTTGCGCCCTCAACTGGCCACAACACAAGAATTGTAGGTGAACGAACATGTTTGAATTACCATCAGGAAAACCCGTGAATGAAGCCATTGTTTTGGAAGAAGGCGTCCTACAGCCGTTCGCCCACGGCATTGTTTCGACCTATGCTGGTCGGCGAAAAACACCCGCTGGCCATCGATTGATCCGTGCTGGACGAATCGTTGGCTACCTCGCTGAATCGGACAAAAAGAATGTTCTTCTTGGAGGCATTGAAGCCAAAACAGCGCTGGAGAGTTTTGAGGCCGAACAAAAAGTTCGCCACCTCGCATGGTCCTATACCATCGGCGGACTTGGCGCGCTTGCGGAATTGGTTCCAGAAGCCTTTGTCCATCAAGCCGACCGGCAAGGGCTCAAATCCAGCACCAACGCTGTGGAGCGACTGTTGGCCAGAGACCTCTCAACCGTCATTCGTACCCTCGCCGAACACACCACCGTGCGAGGCGCCATGGCCATCGACAGTGGCATGCTCATCGACCACGTGGGTGACCTTCCCGGTTTGGGAGAGGAGGAACGGCTGGCCAGTGAACTTCACGAACTCATGAGCGGCATGGGCGGACAGGACCTGCACAATGGATGGGGAATGAATGGACAGAGCCATTGGACCCTCCACACGGAGAGTGGCGCCTTGTTGCTCGCCCGAAGCGGTGAAATTTCGTTGGCGGTTTGGACGGAAAGAGACGCCAACCACGCACGTTTGTTGTCCTCTGCCTCCATCAGCCTCGAAGGTGAAATCGTAGCCGCAGGCGCACACGGAGCCAAAATGCCGGAAGGATTCACACTGCGAGATGGCCGAGGTGGGCCGGACGCGGTTGTTTCAATGCTCAAAGCCAGCATGGAAGAAGAGGTCACCGGGCACATTCAATCGGGCTCGTCCAGCAAATCGGTTTCATTGGTCATGTCCAGGGGAGTTCCTGTCGCCCTGTGGGCCCCTGCGTTTGACAGCGAAGAAGAGGCCATGATGGCTTTGACCGAAGCAAAACGCAAGGTGCAACTCATCCGATTCCCCGCTGGAACCATCGTATCGGCCAAATCTGGAACGGTTGATTCCTTCTCAATTGCAGGTTTTATCGAATCCCTGTCCACCATCCGAACACGCTCAGAAGCACGTCAAGCTTCTCTAAAAGCGATGCTGGAAGATATGCTCGGCTTTGAAGCTGGTTTGGAAACCCTCCAACAGGCACGTGCGAAAATGAAGTTCAAATCGGATGGAGCCGATATTGCGGAACCGCTTCCCATTATGCGGGATGAAGCCGTCAGTGCAGTCGATGCAGGGTTGCGAAGAAAGTTGGAGAAAGCTGAGCAAAGTCTTGACGAATTAAACAAGGAGAAATCCGTTCTGGAAACTCGCGTGAAGGCCTTGGAAAAGAAAAAGGAGGCGGCCCAAATCGTGGCGAGAGAGGCCTCTGAATCCCGTCAAGAGAACACAACTGCTCTCGAAGGTGCCCATGCACAACTCAACACCATGCAAGTCGACCTCGCACAAGCCCGTGCCCAGTGGGAGGAAGCTGAATCCCGGGCCGAAAGGTTGGTCCGACGCGTGAACGAGTTGGAACACCAAGTTAGCCAGAGGGCAGCTGAATTGGCCAAGGCCATCGGAGAAGCGGAGAGCAGTTCAGAGCTGCAGGCCATGATTGAGGAACTCGCTCTCAAAGAAGCGGAATTGCAAGCGAACCTCGCCGAGGGAAGTGAACGCCTTGACACGATTCGAAAGCAAAGTGAGGACGAGGAACGCCGTCTTCGCGTCCTAAGCGAACAGGTGAACACCAGCCGAGAACGGCACGCCCGGGCCCAAGCCGATTTAATCGGTGTTCAAGAACAAGTCCACGTGAGCAACCTTGAGTTGGATTCGGTGAGAACCGAAGAAAAGCATGCACGTCAACGGACTGAAGAAGACCGTTTGAGGCGGTCTGAAGACGAGGCACGCCGTTCCAACATCCAAGCAGAACTGCGTGAATTGATGGATGAACGGCGCCAAGTCCTGCGAGAGTTGGGCGACCTCGGTGCTCGACGAGGGCATGCAGAGGCTGAATTGTCAACCTTGGTGGACAAAGCCACCTCCCTTGCTGAGGCCCATGAAGAGGCACTCGCCGATATTCAGGAAGCCGATCGACTTCGGGCACGTCTAGCAGAAGAACCACTTGCTCAGGCGTTACTTGACGACAACAACACCTTCCAAGGGCTTGGACCTGTACTCGAGCGTCTTGAGCATGCACGGAGCCTCGGTTATTCTGTAACGATGTTGGACCGCGCCGTCGAGCGTGCGCTCCAAGTCATCCAAGGGACCGTTGACCATGTTGCTGCAACACCCCGGCATCTCCTATCGTCCGAAGTCATGACCCTCTTGGAACGCCAAGTACCCCAAACCGCTGGAGCCGTTCGAGGACTCGCTCGTTGGTCGGTCCAGCAACGTCTTGAGCAACAACTTGGTGAAACCGTCAACCACGTTGTGGTTGATTTGGAGCATTTACTCGAGGATTATGACCGTTCTATCACCATGCTGCGTCGAATTCGAAACGTCCTCGAGCAGGTCGAACGTCTTGGCGCCCCTTCTCATGAAGTGCACGCTCTTATGGCCAATTGTCAACGACCTGAGGCCCTACCGAGCCTCGCCATGGGAACACGAAAACTCATTCAAGTTGCTCTGGATGACATCTATCTCGAAGCCGACCAGCGCGACGCAGGCGAAGCCATTGGGTTGGAGGAAACCGCTCGTGTGCTTGAGGAATTGATCACCCAACTCGATGCCTCGGGATTGACCGATGGTCGCCCGAGAGGGTCAATGTGGGACTTCCAACGCGATGGCCTGCTGCCCTTTGAGCGCGAGTCGATTCCAGCGGAACAACGCATACCGGTAAACGAAGCAATGCTCAGTGATTTAGAGCCCCATTTGGTCCAAGCAGAAGTGATTGCGAGCGCAGATACTGGCACCACTGAAGCCGTTGACGACGAAGGTTGGTCCCCTTTGCCTCCACCATCCGAAGAGGATTCTGAAGTCCCCGTAGAAACGGACCTGGTCACCAGCTCTGAGCCCATGGCATCCTTGGACGATGAGCGAGCCAGACTTGAAGCCGAACTTGCCCGACTTGATGCTGAACGAAGCCATCGCATTGCCCATACCCCTGCTCCCGCCCCCACCGGGGCAGACTCGGCACTCGCTGACCTTGAGTCGCGCCTTTCAGACGTTGAATTTTGATGATCACCATGACGGCCGAACCTACAACGCTGATGGGTCGTGAAGAACGAGAAGGCCCGGCTTACCCTCTGTGGATTGAACGTCTCTTGCTGTTGTGTGGCGTGGCTGTATTCGTGGTGTTTCGCTCCGATGTTTTGGCCAGCATTGACCATTCCATCGGCGGCGTCTTGGTAACCTACATCGTGTTTCCAATGGTGTTGTTGGCCAGCATTGAACTCCTTGGACGGATGCTGCAAAAGCAACTACGTTCATAGTTGTGTGAAATCTTTGGTTTCAGGCTCTGGTGGCAAACGGTTGGTTCGAGATTGGATGAAGCCGATGACGCGCTGCCATGGAATGAAGAACCGAAGAACAGCCATGATGCTAAGGAACAAGAGGGCAGAGATGACCAATCCATAGGTAAGGGTCAACTCAATGGATTCCGAAACTTGTCCAGCCCATTGACTGCCCGTGGTGTCTGAAACAATGGTGAGTAACACCTTGTGGAAGCCAAGGGCCACCATGGTTGCAAGCCCCGTCAGTCCCAAAAACAGGAATGTATGACGGAGGTGGGTGTTGAGGACGTTGTCCATTTGGCGGACGTATTCAGGGTCCCGCTTACAGGATTCAGGAAGGCGGAAGGCG
>DUIU01000132.1 GCA_013330155.1 Candidatus Poseidonia sp.
TTCAAACACGGGGGTGTTTCCGGGCAGGCCGGTCACGCTTGGCGCCACGTTGTGAATCATCACCATGGCTTGTCGGAGGTCGGATGTGGCTCCGTCAGCATCAATGGCCCGAACCTGGATGATGTGCTCTCCGGAGGTGTTCCATGAAACGGCTTCTGACGATGAAACACCGATGCTTGAAACGGTCCAGTTTTCGTCGTTCAAGGAGGGGTGCCATTCGATAATGACGGTGCCTTCATCGTTGGCAGAATCACTGGCTGTGGCGCGTAGGAGGGCCACTTCGTCTTCATTGAGGTGCCATGTTCCATTTTCATCCGGCATAACTTCTGCTCCACCTTTGGTCAACGAAGGAGCGGAAATGGTAGGTGGTATGTTCAGCACCATGATTTCGGCTGTTATGTTCGTCCTGTCGCCATCATCGTCAACGCCTTCGGCCGTGATGGAAATCATGCCTTCTTCAGTTGGTGTAAAGGTACATGTTTTCTCTGAGGCGATGGCGTCGTTCACCACGCCGCAATCGGTCCAATCCGGCCAATAGACCTTCACGATTTGGCCCCCAGGCGCCACCGTGTCAATATCGCTAATGTTGAAGACCTCAATGGTGACTGGAGACTCCACTTCCACGGATTCAGGGTAAGACAACTCAAAGTTCGGGGCACGGTTCAGCACCAGCACATCAACCACCAATTCGTCGGTGTCAAGTTCTTCATCGATGACGAGCACCTTGACACTCCATTCTCCACTGTTTGACCAATTCCATTGTGTCCAACAATCTGGGGCGTCAATGATGTCGATGAGACCTGCTCGTGATTCAATTTCAAATCGACAATCAACATCTCCACCATCGATGTCAAAGCTCTCTGTGGCGTTCAGAGTGACATTCTCGAAGGTGTACTTCCCTTCATCAATCTGCAAATCGGCGGTAGGGGCACGGCCGATGAAGATGGATAAGGATGCGGCGTTGTTGCTCCGATTGGCATCGGCGGTGATGTTCTGGTCAGGGTCAACGGTGAACGACATATCAGCGGTGCCAATGGCCATGTCGGCGGGAACCGACCAGTCGACTTCCAACCGCTGTTCAGCATAGGGTGCAATGGCAGACAGTGCATCTCGGCTTACCACACCGTCAGGGGTTTCAATCTCCATGAAGGTGGAGGGCGCTGTGAGCACACCACGGTTCTGTGCAGGAAGAGAAAAACTGAGGACATCGCCGGGAAGAGCGTTGTATCCGATGGAGGCACTGAGGGTTTTGGTGCTACCGTTGCGCGTTCGCTCAACGATAACTGAACTTGCCTGTGCGACAAGATCCACGCCAACGACGCTCAGGTCTTGAACCACCGTTGTGGCTCCAACCACTCGCCCCACCGGGTCATAAACGACCACGCCGTTACTGGTGTAGTCATCGCTTGCAGACGTATCGTCAACCTGATCTGAGACGTTCAGGGCTACTTGTGCTTGGCCGTTGTTATCGGTTGTGGGATTGGCGATGGTGTTTGCTATTTCATAGCGCAATTGGAGGTTGGTGTTTTTGATGGGTATGCTTGGTGAACCGGCTACGCTGTAGTCGATTGAGATTTGCTCAATCGCGTCGGGCAGAGTGGCCGTTGTGGTGGTTTGAACATTGATCTGCGTGTTCCTACCTCCAGGTGAGGATGAAGCGACGACGCTGTTGGAGTCGGTAGGGTTGTAGGTCTTCAAAATCCAATCGATTGAGAACCCAGCAGGGTTGATGATTCTGTTCCAAACGCTTCCTCGTACTGCCGGACAATACCAATTGAATCCAGCGTTCACGCCCGTGGCGTTCCATTCGGCAATTTTGTAGGAATCATCGCAACCCGAATATTGGGGCGTTGCTCCGTCTTCATTCGGGGCCTCATTTTTGATGACTTGCCAAGAGTTGTTCTCTGCCTCGGTGGAATCGAATTGCGAAGGGTCAAAGTAATCCGACGTTCCGGTCACAACGGTCGAAGCGCTGAACGGCATGTACCACTGGTCTCCAGTTCGCAACGGGAAGTCGTGCCTTTCCTTGGCAGGTGTGTAGGAATTGTTGAAGCTGACATCTCCGAGGTCTTCCTTCAAGAAACCAAGTGGGGCTCCAAAAACGCAGGGTATGAAATCAACACCAAGGAAGAAATCCGAGGTAATGAGTCCCAAATCGCGGGCACGAATCACGTCGAGGCCTTGGTATTCGATGTTGACTCGGCCAGTAACTCCCTCGAGCGTTGCACCACAGTTCGTGTTTCCATTTGCACTGGTGAATGATCCTGAAATTTCAACTTCATACACAAGAACGGTGGTGCCGTCGGTATCTGTTGTGTAGGTGATGTCCGTCACTTCGTTGGTCGTGTCGCCTGTCAGCGTGTTGAGGGAGGCTGAAACGTTGGCTTGGGCAAGAAGTTGAGCGATGTCAAATTTCGTCTCATAGACCCATTCATCTCCGATGCGGTAATTGGGAACATCCACGACGCCATTCACGCCCCCAGAACGTTGCTGAGTTGCCGTTTCATCGAGCTGAATTGACGATTCTACAACGCCCATGCCCAGTGAGGTGAGGAAGAGGGCGACGAGGAAGGCGGCTTGGCATGTCCGTCCGAACATAAAGCGAGGTTGCAGTTCTGATACAAAAGAGAATGTCCTTTTTGACTTAGAATTCAGCCTTGGGATTCAAGCCACTGTCCCCCATAATGCTCCCACTGTTCCATGGTCCATCCATCGGGGAGACCGGTTGGGGGCAATGGTGGTCCATTGTGAGCAATGGCGCCGTTTGACGCTTGCTGGAGCGCATCTTGGAACAGGTATTGTGGAGGTGGGCCTTCGGGACGTTTTTGCTTCATTTTTTCCTCTCGTTCGGCGAAGAGGTTACCCGTGAGGGATTCAGAAACCTCGTCCCATGTATCCGAAGAGGTTTCTTGACGACGTCGTCTCGAGAAGAGCATCACTAAGAGCAACATCACGGCTAAGAGGCTGAGTTGAGCAACAGGATTTGCTTCTTCTCCCACCAGAGCAGAACCGAGGTTTTCCAACGGCGTTCGGTCGGCGGGTAGCACAGCAAAAGTGATCACCTTCGTACCGGGGCGTTCTGGGTCCTCGTCCCACGCCATCACTTTGACAGATTGCAAGCCGTCTCGTTTGAAGGTCCACGAAACGGTTTTGCCAAGAAGGTCGGCATCGTTGTCGGGTATACCGTCTTCATTGCTGTCCACCGTCACGTCAATGTCCCATGCTACGGTGAGGTCTTGGATGTCGTTGAGGGCATCGAAGGTGTTGCTGGCGTCCATGATGCAGGCTTCGTAGGCAACACATGAGAGGGGGGCAGTCTGAACGATTGGAGGCGTATTCAACACCAGCACTTCCAGAACTTCACTGGCGTGGGCACCGTCGTTGTCCGTGACATGATACACAAGTTTGTGCGTTCCACTCCTGTTCCATGAAACGGTCAGGTTGTCGCCGATGACATCGCAGTCATCGTCGGCGCTTCCAAGGTCATCGGAGTCCATGCTCGGGTCGATGTCCCAACACCGAACAAGGGTGTCAAGGTCGGAGGGGGTGTCGGTGGAGATTCCTGAAACGCTGACCGTTTGGCCTTCGGCTACAGGAAGCACGGAAGTGATGGGTTCGATGACAGGTGGGAGGTTTTGTACACTGACCCATCGCTCTTCCACGCCGCTTGATGCACCTTCGGAGTCGGTTACCTCAAGACGCATTTTGTGCAATCCTGCATCAAGCCAGACCATTCCAAACTCGGAAGTACGGCCGTCAAAGACTCGAATCAAGGAAGGTTGAGCATCATCAGGCCACCATGTGTGCGTGAGGTCATCGATGTCGTCGACAGAATCCTGAGCTTGGCCTTTGACGGTCACCGCTTGGTCTTCGTCCACGTGCCACGTGTCTTGAGCGTCCATGGCAATCGGTCCATCGCTGTCGATCATCTGGACGTTGATGCTGTGGGGTTGAATGTTGGTGAATTTGACATCAAAGGTTGCGGTTGCCGTTGCTCGGTCATCATCGGTGCCGACGGCGGTGAAGGTTTTCCACCCTTCAGTAATGGCCGTGGTGGTGCAAACGCGCGTATAGTAGCCTTCTTTGCAATTTGAACCCGGCCAGTATATATCGACCACTCCGGGCCAAACTTCCTCCGAATCCGAGTCGTTGGCGTAAGCGTAGAGCGTGATGGGGTATTCCACTTTGGCTTCCGTTCGTTGACTTCTGACTTCAATTTTCGGAGCGCGATTTTCCACGGACACGTTGAGAATCAAAACGGTTTCATCCCGCTCCTCGTCTTCAACAGTGATTTCAACCGGATACACACCATCGTCAATCCATGTGTAGTTGAGAAGGCAGGATGGGGAAACGATCCGCTCGTAGGACCAGGTCCTTGTTCCATCATCGAACGGCACGTAGAACTCACAGGTCACTTCTCCCCCGTCTTCGTCAAAACTTTCACTGGCGTTGAGAAGAATGGTTTCTCGGGTAAGCCCCGTGGCTTCAGCGGCCACCGGTGTTGGTACGCGGCCAACGAAGAGTTCGATGGTACCGAGGTTATTTTGCAGATTAGCGTCAGCGGTGTTCACGCGGCTGATGTCGGCCTCCCACTGTATTTGCAAGGAGCCAATCGCAGCGTCTTCCGGCACGGTCCACATCTCAAACAGTTTGTACGCTTGGTAGGTCTGAAGTGCGGGGAGGGTGATGGTGGTCCCCACGCCGTCGGGTGTGGTGAGGCGAGCATCCGTGGCTGTGGATGTCGTAATCCCTCGGTTGTTGAAGGCTACCTCGATGTCAAGGGTATCACCTGGCAAGACATTGTATCCGGAAAGGGCGTTGAGTTGGGTCACTGTGCAATCAACATCAGTGCAGCGTGTCCGCAAGATGACGGCGGCCTCTTCATCGGCGAAGACGTCCAATCCCACAAGGTACTCGTCGAGGGTCACCGTGGTCGCTCCAACCTTATTGCCCGCTTTGGCCACCAAACCATGGCTGGCGTAATCCAGTTGAGTGGCTGAGGAATCTAAGGCATCACCGACATCAAAGGTTGTCCAGGCACTGCCGTTGGCAGCCGTGGTCAAAGCGGCCACAAAACCTTCGACCTCATGATGGAGCTCAACCGACAGACCGGCGGTGTTGGAAAAGCAAGAGGATGAGGCATTGACCCAGACCTCCATTGGTGTGTTGAGGGCCGTGATGCTTCGCTGAGGGACAACTTCGAGGCATTCTGAACGAACGCCCGGATTCGTGTACGGTTCAACACCCGTGGCGCCCACCGGGTCGTATCGCTTGAGTTTGAAGTCAATCGTCAGTCCAATGTCATCGGCCGTGTGGAGCCAGGCATAATTGCGTACTTCGGGACAATACCAGCGATAGCCTTCGGAAATGCCATCGCTGTTGATGGATGTCATCTCATACGATTCATTGCACCCCCCATAATCGATGGTTTGACCGATACTGTTCCTCGGTTTCCCGGTGTCGGTGACCACCCACGTTGTGGTGTTGGTGTCGGTCTCAGGAGGCGGGAAGGGTGTGATGTAGTCGCTTTGTCCAGACCATTGAGAGTAGGAAGTGGTGGTGGTTGTCCAGCGCTCGTCGACTCGAATGGGGAAGTCGTAATTTTCGTTGACCGGAGAATAAGTGGTGGTGATGGTTATGTCCCCCAGAATCTGTTCGAGGAAGGATATGCCGCTGGGAACAAATCGAATGTAAAGGTCCAAATCGCTGCGAATGGGCGAGAGGTCGCTGACTCGGAGGTATTCTGTTTGTGTAAATTGGATGTAGACGTTACCCGCATACCCCTCAAGCGAAACGCCAGATTTGTCAAAGTTCGCCGAGGTTCGAAGGGTGTAGGCGAGCACCGACATGTTGTCCACGTTCTGGGTGCTAATGCCCGTAACCTCCACGGTTGTGTCGCCTTGAATTTCACCAACTGTAGCTTCCACGCCGGTGTCGGTCACCAAGATGGTTGGGTCAAAGGTGCCAGCGTAGATCCATCGGTCGCCGACTCGCCACGTTGGCACGTCTGAAACTCCGGGGTCACCGGCCGTGGATTGATGGACGGTTCGCTCGCTCAGAGCCTCGTGGTGCTCAACGGGAACCAAGTTGAGAAGGAGCAAAAGCGCCAAGGCGAAGGGAAGCATACGGCCTCTGAGACTTCCCCCCATGGTTACGCCACGGGCGCGGGAGGACATCAACACTTCTCTTGTTGCCGCTGAGATGCGGCTCAGAGGAGGTCGGCCAGCTCATCTTTGATGATTTCAACGGCTTCGAGAATCTCGTCCTTGTGTCGGGCACCGGTGATGACCATCTTTCCGGAGCCAAAAATAAGGCAAACGACCTTTGGGTCGTCAAGTCGATAAATCAAACCAGGGAATTGCTCTGGCTCGTACTCCACCTTGTCAAAGGGAAGGTGGAAGGTCAAGTGGTTCAAGTTCAGTTTGCGAGGGACACCTGCTTGGGGCTCACCGGTGAACTTGTCGACGCCGTCGTAGTCCTCCGGATAGTGAAGAGCGTAAGTGGCGACCATGTTCTGAACTTCGATGGTGACGTCCTTGAGGTCCCATGTCTCAATGCCGGCGGCACGCAAATCCTTGATCATTCGGTCAATTCCGGTGTGGATGTTGTCCTCGTCCTTTCCGCCGGTGCAGACAGCACGGCCGGAGCGGAACATCAAGATAGCGAGTTTTGGTTCGGTGACTCGGTAGACGACACCAGGAAATTGTTC
>DUIU01000202.1:0-131 GCA_013330155.1 Candidatus Poseidonia sp.
AAAGAGCATCACCTCATCAACTGCTCAACTCGAAATCAAATTTTTGGGACGGTTGCTGACGATCTGGTGGACCAAATCATGTCTTCCACTTACCTTCGAGTGAACGGAATCGTGCGTGTACAACCGGTTCC
>DUIU01000202.1:520-4994 GCA_013330155.1 Candidatus Poseidonia sp.
CCGATTTCGGAATGATTCAACCGTTCATCAACGCTGTGACACGGTCAAGGGTTTCTGGATGGGCCTCAAAGTGAGTTGCTAGGCCTTCAAGTCCTTTGGCCAATCCGTCAGCAACGCCCATTTTCGCGTCGAATGGGTGGAGAGTGCCATCCATGATGGCAGCCCTGAACTCCTCGAGGGAACTCCATGTACTGGGTTCTCCAAACTTTGGATTTGGAGTGACATGAATCTCGCCAAACTCCGGGAGTAGAATGTGTTCAACAAGCTCGTAGACCGGTGATTGTGAGTCCTCGGGAGAAATGTAGGCCTTCTTCATCTTGTTCTGGATTTGTTTCGCCGTATCATGAAGCAGCAACGCTCCGTTTGGATCGGATTTTGACATCTTGTGGTCAAAGGATTCCATCCTCGAACCTGAGGCTTTGAGCGATGAGATGATGGAGGTGTGGAGGCAAGTTGCCTTGTCCCATCCATACTTTGAAGCAACGTCCCTCATGAACATGTGGGCTTTACGTTGGTCCATTCCTCCAATCGCAACATCGATGTTCATCTCGAAGATGTCTGCTGCTTGCATGGCTGGGTAGTAGAATTTTGACAGGTCATGGTCAGAGGAAGCTTCGTCACGGCCCATGATGGTGAAGGTTTTGCGAACCATGGCGAGCGTGGCCCCTTTGGAGCAGCGTAGAACACGGGCCCAGTAATCGCTGGATTCCATCAACTCAGAGGCCCATTTGAACTGGAGCTCCCCAGGGCCTTCGCCTTCGGGGGGATAATTGAGCAAGGCACGGAAGGTCTCTTGCATGTAGATTCCCGTGGTTTTGATGGCTTCCATATCACCGTTGAATTTGTCATTGACCCAAGCGTGCCAGTCAGCGAGAAACACCATGACATTGGTGTTGGCATCCAGCATTCGTCGAAGTTGCAAAGCGAGGACTTTCCATCCGATGTGTGCCTTGCCACTCGGTTCAAATCCAACGTAGCAACGAATGACACCGTCACCACCGTGCGATGTGCTGTTGTGGAGGGCATCGATGAGATGCTCAACACCTACGACTTCCTCGACATCGCCCACCATGGTATGGAGGCGCTCTTTGGCCGAAGGCTCCAATGCATCATATCCCTCTTTGGTGGCCAGCAAGGCAGCGATGTCTTGCTTCATGGCCATCTTATCGCCTCAGAACAACTTGTCGAGTTTCTTGACTTGACCCTCAGATGGAGGGGTTCCAGCATCGATCATGGCCTGAAGGGAAGCGATGAGTTCGTTTGCTTTGTCGATGGTTTCCTGGTCAAGGTTCTTCATCAAATCCATTGACTTGTGAGCCATTTTAATGGCGGATTTTGCCTTTGAGAATTTTTTCGTTTCTTCTTTGGCTTTGTCGCCGCGCTGTTTGGCGTTGTAGCCGGTTGCATCGTCCAAGAAACCGGACCACCGCTTTCTGGATTCCATGGCCTTTGTAGGCCCATCGTCTGAATCGAGGAAGGTGGCGAGGTCTGCCCCTTTGAGTTGCACAACTTCCACGGCCAGTTTACCGGCATCGTCATAGGAGCCTTGAACGCTGAGAAGAAGGCCGTAAGAGCCAGTAAAGACGCCCTCGGAATCCACGTTGATGTCTTCAAAATAAGTGGTGGCCAACTTGGCTAAACCAGCATTTCCGCCCATTGATTTAATCAAGCCACGCTTAACGGCAAATCGCTCCATGTACCCCGGAACGGTCAGCGTCTCATAAGCCCACCGTCCCAACGGCTTGTGCATGGCCAAACCATGGGAGATGTTTTGATGCAAGGTCGGCTCGCAAAGTCATGCGTGGAATCACTTGGCTCGCTGTTGGCCTTGTCGTTCTCTTGACCATGCCGTTGGCTTCGGCCGATATTTTGAGTCGTATTGAACTGAAAGACGCGGGGTCCCTTGGAGAAAGTGATCTTGGGATAACCGTGGGAGCGGTTTCACCCGACGGGCAAGATGTACTGATCGGTGGGATCAATGGATACGCTCGTTTGCTTTCTGCCGATGAAGCAGACAATCGGGCCCTCGACGTGGAATTGGTCACTGGCCGTAATTCCACCATCCACGACATTGCTTGGCACCCTCGAGGAAATACGGCTTTGTTGGTCGGCGATGATGGCATGGCGATGCGCTACGACACCTATGACCACAGCATCACCTACGTCAACGGCACCTTTGGTGTTCTCGGCTTCGACCTCACCTCGGTCATATGGCGTCCGGCTGGCGATTTTGCCTACGTCGCTTCCTCAACCGGAGAGGTTTGGAAGTTTGCTGAACATACCGGCTTTGAACTGCTTGATAACCTCGGCGAAAGCGCCATTTCAGGCCTTGCCTGCCATCGAAATTACAACGTCTGCGTTCTCGCTTCTGTTGACGAGGGCATGGCGGTCATCGATGAAGCCCATGCCGTCGGTTGGCTGTCGCAAACCGCTTCGGAGACGTGGGTGGGCGTGGATTGTGCCAGCGGCATCCTCAACGAATGCGTTGGATTTGCCAGCGGTTTGACCAGCAAAGTCATTCGAATCAATACCCTTGATGCTCGTCAATCAACGGTTGAAACGGGCGTTCCATGGGGTTTGCCTAGCGGTGAATTTGTTGATGTAACCCGAGGCCATGACAGCTCGAGCCTTGTTCATCTTGCCCCGCTTGGCCTGGTGCGCTACACGCCGATGACCGGTGAAGCCTTCACGGTCCTCGTCCCAGAGGACGCCGCTGAATGGGACCCTGTGCTTGCAGGTAGAGGACTTTCAGTTGTGTGGGAAACCAGCCGACACAACGGTTTCATGATCACCGATTTCGGAAACATCATTGAATTCACACCGGCAGTCGAAGAAGTGGAAATGAACATCATGGATGTTCTCGTTCTGGGCGCCGTGGCAATTTCAGTTCCAGGCGTCATTCTCGGGTTGATCTACATGAACAGCCCTTGGCTCCAGAGGAAGTACAAAGAATTCCGCTTTGGAAAGAAATGACATCGGCCTTTCTATCACATTGAGGGACATGTTGATGAAGCACCCGCGTGGCCATGGTGACGAGGGTACCTCATGGAGCCGTTCGAAGGACTCGATTTTTACGACATTGAAAGCTTGCTGACCGAAGAAGAAATCATGGTCAGGGACATGGTTCGTGCGTGGGTTGACGAAGCGGTCATCCCCAATATCGAACATGCTTGTGAAGAGGGTGTCTTTCCAGATGAATGGCGCGTGGCCCTCGGTGAAATGGGTGTGCTTGGCGCACCACTGAAAGGCTATGGGTGCCCCGGTCTTTCCTACGTTGCCTACGGTCTTATCTGCCAAGAATTGGAACGTGGAGACAGTGGGCTTCGCTCTTTTGCATCCGTTCAAGGCTCCTTGGCCATGTACCCCATTTGGGATTTCGGTACGGAAGAGCAGAAAGAAACCTACCTGCCGAAGTTGGCCTCCGGGGAATACGTGGGCTGCTTTGGCCTGACTGAGCCCGATTACGGTTCAAACCCCGGCGATATGGTGACCAAAGCCGAAGACAAAGGTGACCACTACTTGCTCAACGGAGCCAAGATGTGGATTACCAACGGTACCATTGCTGACGTTGCCGTTGTCTGGGCCAAACTTGACGGTGTTATTCGAGGCTTTATCGTTGAGAAGAGCGACGAAGGATTCACCGCCCCGGAAATGAAGGGGAAGCATTCGCTGAAGGCCAGCGTGACAAGCGAGCTTGTGTTCCAAGACTGCAAGATTCCGAAAGATCGTATGCTGCCCAATGTGAAAGGGCTACGAGGGCCGTTTTCATGTTTGAACAATGCCCGGTACGGGATTTCTTGGGGGGCCTTGGGTTCAGCCATGGCTTGTTTCCACAGCGCCAAGACATACTCCTTGTCAAGGATTCAATTTGACCATCCAATCGCCTCCTATCAACTCGTGCAAAACAAACTTGCATGGATGCTTCGAGAAATCACCAAGGGGCAACTCTTGGCCTACCATCTTGGGAAGAAAAAGGACGATGGGTCTTGGTTCCCAGAACAAATTTCACTAGCGAAGATGAACAACGTCGATATCGCTTTGGAGATTGCTCGCGTCTCAAGGGACATTCACGGTGCCAATGGAATTCTGGATGAGTATCCCGTTATGCGCCACATGGCAAATTTGGAGTCGGTAAAAACTTACGAAGGTACTCACGACATCCACAACCTCATTCTGGGCCGGTACATAACTGGCATCCAAGCCTTCACGCGAAACGCTTGAGAAGCGCAAAGAATTGCTAGGATGGCCTGCGTCGGCTGAAGTCTTATGCCCCGCCCCTCGCTCTGCACAGCATGCTTGCGCTAGAATGCCCTCAGTGTGCCGAGGAGGTCCAACTCGATGGCAGAGCAAGAGGTCATTTCGTATGCCCGCACTGCAATGAAGAATTTGAGTGGGGTCCAGAAGGTGATGCATTCGGAGAGACACTTGGCAGTTTTCTTGGCTTCTTTTTCATCACAACGGTGGTCTTCTTTTG
>DUIU01000142.1 GCA_013330155.1 Candidatus Poseidonia sp.
CCTCGCCAAGCCGAAAAACGATTGATAAGGCCGTAGGGGAGCGCTCCGAGAACCAAGAACAACATCAACAACATCAGGCCGTACTTTGGACGAGACCACTGGTCCCTTTCAGGCCACCAACGGTCCAAAATTGGCCAGTCATTTTTCACCATCAAGAACTCCCTCTTGGGCACCAACGGCCAGTTCGTGCCAATGAACAATCCGGTCGGAGAGTGTCTTGGCCTCCTCCATGTCGTGGGTCACGTGGACGGTCGTGATGTTGCGCTCTTTGAGGTGGCTACGCGTCATCGCCGATAATTCCAAACGACGTTTGACGTCAACCGAGGCAAAAGGTTCGTCCAATAGCATGACCGTTGGTTCTTGCATGAGGGCTCTGCCAAACGCCACACGTTGTGCTTCTCCTCCAGAGAGGCCAGCCGTTCCACGTCGCTGAAAATCGGCCAGGCCAATGGACTGCAAGACATCGTCGACGCGTTGCTTGACGGCCATTTTTGACATCGTCTTTGGAGCTCCAAGTCCGATGTTTTGCGCCACGTTGAGGTGCGGGTAGAGGACCGGTTGCTGAAACAGCATCGTGATAATTGGGACAATCGTGGCGTTTTCGAGCACCTCATCGTTGAGGAGTCTTTGGCCTTCTTTCAAACGCTCAAGTCCGCACGATGCACGCAGAAGTGTAGTTTTCCCACAACCGCTTGGACCTAAGATCGATACAATCTCACCCGGCTCCACGCGGAGATTCAATCCTTCAAAGACCACCCAATCGCCGAGTTGTACGGCTCCATTTCGAATTTCAAACATCATGCCTTGACCTCCATGCCCGTGCTCGTTCATTGAGCGAGAGAACCAGTAGAGTGACCACCATCAGCGTTGTCGCCAAGGCCATGGCGGTTGGGAACACATACGGGTCAAATTTGGGCCTTGAAGCCACTTGGTCGACGAGGATGGACAGTGAGTCCCATGACCCCACACGGACGACGAGGAAGGTCGCACCGAATTCACCCAAGGAAAAAGCAAGGCAAAGTGAGGCTGCCATGGTTGCGGGAACCACCAAAAACGCGCCCCTTGAATGCCACCAGTGTGCCCCTTTACTCATCGGAAGAAGCGAGGCTTGTTCGGCGAAAATGGGGTCGATGCGTTCAATGGCCGGCACCATCAATCGGATGACAAAGGGCAACACCAACATCACGTGAGGTACCACTGGGAGGTAGGGGAAGGAAAACATTTGAGGAAACCACCTCAATATTCCTGCGACCATTCCTAAACCAACCATCACGGCAGACATGGACAGAGGCAGCATGCACAAGGAATCCAAAAAGCCAGCCGCTCTTGCGTTCCCTCGCTCCCTCAAGGTCACCAAGCAGGAGGCCACAGCATAGCCCAATGGAAGGGCAATGAACAGCGTCATTACGGCGTAGGTCAAAGAATTGGTGAGCGCATCGGCGACCGGAATGGTCGAAAAATCGCCTGCCCAAGCCCTGCGCCATCCCTCCAACGTCCATTGGTAGCCGGCTCCTGACGGGCCACTGGTGCGAACGCGGAATGAGGAAAGGACGACCGAAGCCAACGGAAGGAGAAGCACGAATACGGTGCCGTTGACAAACCAGGCCAATCTTCGGGACGGTTGGCCATGCCGTTCTCGGTTCATTCCTTCTTGATGCATGGACAAGACTTGGCTGTGACGGCGTTCGAATCGACCAGCCATGACCAACATGACCAGCATCAGAAGCATTTGAAACACGGCAATTCCCAACACGGCGAGGCTGGTTTCAACACGGTATCCGGCGATGCCTGCGGTCCCTCCCATTTCTCCCAACAGGGATTCGAGCGTGTTGGAGGAGGGGGCCAACCATTTCACCAAGGCAAAGGACGTGAAGCTGAAGAAAAACGTGTAGGAGGCAGCGACCAACGTGGCTGGTCCAAGAACTGGGAGCCATAGATGCTGGATTCGCCCTCGTCGTGTTTGGCCTGCTGGTAGGAGTGAGAGTTGCTCTTCCCATGTCGGGTCGAGTTGAGCGACCACCGGCTCCACAAAACGAACCATCAGTGAAAGGTTGAACCAAACGTGGGCCAAGACGAGGGCGATGAAATGCCCCGGATGGGACCAACCCGTGGCCGTGGCCAACCTACCGATGAAACCGGTTTCACCTCGGAGGTCAAATCCGATGCGATGAACGATGCCGTCCGGGGAGAACAGAGCAAGGAAGCCAACGGCAGCAACGACCGGTGGCGTCACAAAGGGCAGAAACAACAAGGCTCGCTTAAGTTGAATCCTTTTCCACTGGTAGCGGCCAAATGACCATGCCAAAGGCAAACCAATCGCCACGGTCAGCGCCGTGGAGGCAGCGGCTTCCACGAGTGAGAATTGGAAGGCTTCCATGGCACCTGGTTGCTCATGAACCTTGATCAGTGCCTCCAAGGGTGTTATCCCAGTGACCGCCCACAAACGAACAAGAGCAAGTGTCAATGGTGCTATTCCAAGGACAATAACGAACACCACCGCCATCCAATGGATGTAGGGCACGCCTACGACTCGAAATTTTTCACGTGGCTGCATTGAGCCACCCTCATGCCGTGGCTTCAGCCCAATCCTGCAACCATGATTCCATGTCAGCACCAATGCGTTCCATCGAGATCTCTGCGTTTAGAGTTGGTTGGTCAGTGTGGAAGCGATAGCCTTCAGTTTCGGGCCATTCAGCATTGTTCAACACAGATTTCATGAGGTTGTTTTCCGGCATGTTTTGGTTCACTTCTTCAGAGATGAGGTACGCAATGAAGGCATTGGCCGCTTCAACTTCGGCTGCACCGTTGATGACGCCGGCGTATTCCACTTGATGGAATGTTGACCGGGGGAGGACCACAGAGGTTGAT
>DUIU01000091.1:0-129 GCA_013330155.1 Candidatus Poseidonia sp.
CCCAGCGCCGGCAAGTGAACCTGCTTCTGCCCCGGTGGCGGCAGCGCCAACGCCCTCTGAACCAACCTCGCCCCTTCCGACGGAACAAGGCTCGAATCCCGAGATTGAGGACGTGTTGGTTTCGGTGGT
>DUIU01000091.1:458-692 GCA_013330155.1 Candidatus Poseidonia sp.
GTCAGCCATACCGGTTATCCAGCTGACTTCATCGAAATGGATCAAGACCTTGAAGGCGAACTCGGCATTGATACCGTGAAACAAGCGGAAATTATGGCCGAGATTCGTGACCGGTTTCGTTTGCCCGTTGACGAGGATTTC
Organism: Candidatus Poseidonia sp.; assembly: GCA_013330155.1. Classification (GTDB taxonomy): domain Archaea; phylum Thermoplasmatota; class Poseidoniia; order Poseidoniales; family Poseidoniaceae; genus Poseidonia; species Poseidonia sp8339u. The sequence continues at coordinate 600 of DUIU01000091.1, forward strand.
GTTCTTGCCGACCACCCAACGCTGAACCATTTCACGGCTTACATCGTCAAAATGCAAGGTGGGGCCGGACCCGAGCCCGAACCCGCACCGGCC
>DUIU01000091.1:979-1989 GCA_013330155.1 Candidatus Poseidonia sp.
CCCGCCCCGGTCGCCGCATCAGCAGAAGCCGAGGCTTCAGTCGCTTCAAACGAGCCAGTTGAACAACGGGCCTCGCATCAAGCCGGCACGCGTCGCTGGCAAGTTGAAATCGAAGCGTGTCCCGGGCTCCCCTCCCCGCTCAATATTTCTGGCACCGTCGTGGTTTCCGATGACGGATGGGGGATTGCCGAGGCCTTCTGTCAGCGAATGGAAGCCCGAGGCCTCCATGCTGTTCGTATCGGTTTTGAAAGCCGCATTCGAGACGCATCCCGCCACGATGAAGGTGGTCGCACCGTTTACCGAGCCGACCCGGAACAACCGGAGCATTTGGCCTGGATTGCTGAGCAGCTCGAGGGCACCCCGATTGGAGGCATGGTTCACATGGCACCGCTTAAGTTGGCTTCAGAGGATTGGCTCGAAGACGCCTATCCCTCGTCTCAAATCGCTCTTGCTGGCCATGGTTGGTTTGGTCTACTCAAGGAATTGGGTGGACGAATGGCGAATGACACTCCAGGTTTCATCGCCTCGGTGACATCAATGGACGGCCGTCATGGCAACATCGGCGACCGCTTCAATGCGGTGCAATGCGCTGCCAGCGGCATCACCAAGTCGTATGCCTTTGAACGCCCTGACCTTCGATGCCGTGCATTGGACCTGCACCCTGAGTATGTCCTTGATGAGCATGAGGCCGCACAACGCATCGAAGATGATGTGTTTGGCCTCGCTGGAGAGGTTGAGGTCGCTCTTGACCGGGACGGTCGCCGATGGGCTTTGGTGGCGTTCGCTGAGGATGTGGTGGATGAAGTCAAGCCGCTTACCGGCCAGGACACCTGGTTGGTTTCGGGTGGTGGCTCAGGTGTCACAGCAGCCTCCATCATCGGTGTTGCAGGAGCCAGTCTAAACGCTGGGGCTCATTTTGAACTGCTTGGTCGTTCCAAACTCATTGAAACCACATCGTCATGGATTGATTGGTCGGAGAGCCAATTGGAACAGGAAAAGAACGCTCTTCG
>DUIU01000091.1:2352-4530 GCA_013330155.1 Candidatus Poseidonia sp.
AATGCTTGGCAAAAATTCACACGAAGCCGTGATGTTTACTTGACATTGGACGCCATTGAACAAACGGGTAACCATGCGACGTACCACTCGGTAGACGTCATGGACCAGTCGGCGCTTCAGGAACTTGGTTCATCCCTCGGCCGGCCAATCACGGGTCTGGTCCACGGTGCTGGACTTGAAGATTCGAAATTGGTCGCTGACAAAGGCTACGAGGTCTTTGACCGCGTGGTACGCGTGAAGGTTGATGGATGGAGAGCCCTTTTGTCAGCGGTGGTCGCTTCGGGCCGTGAAGTCCCTGAATTTGCGTGTTGCTTCACCAGCGTAGCCGGCCGGTTTGGCAACGGTGGTCAAACCGATTACGCTGCAGCGAACTCGGTACTGGATGCGGAGATGGCTCGGCTGACGGCGACGACAGACTGCCGTGCCGTGGCTATCGGATGGACCGGATGGCGCGACGTGGGCATGGCCACCCGTGGGTCAATTGAAGCGGTCTTCGAAGCTGCTGGTATCGAGACATTGGCGGTACAAGATGGAGTCTCAATCTTCGTCGCAGAGGCCCTTCAAGGCGGGAAGCGACGCGTGCTTGGATGCGGCTCACTTGGTCAGATGGACACCTTCTCGTCGTTTCGAGAAGCGCCCCTCAAACTCCCTCCCCAAATGGCCGCCACCATCGCCGACCCCTCTCGGTTCCCATTCGTTGACAAGGTTCTCTCGTTGGATGAAGGCGTTCGCCTGATGACGCAGACGACCCTCTCGACCGAAGACCATCCTTTCTTGCTCGACCACGCCATTGAGGGTGTGCCCTATCATCCAGGTGTTATGGCCCTCGAGATGTTTGCCCAGACCTCGCTTCTGTTGCAACCAACTGCCTGCCTTGCCGGGTTTGAGGAAGTCAGCTTTGGTTTACCGGTCAAACTCATCAAGGGGCCGATGACGGTTCGTGTTGAGGCCGTCGTAGAACGAACCAAAGACGACATGATGTGGGTTCGATGCCGCCTCATTTCTGACCTGGCGAATTCGAAGGGCGAAGTCTTCGGAGAGCGTGAGCACCACGAGGCCTTGGTGCGCCTTGTGGAGAAACGAGAAGATTTGCGCCCCTTCCTTCACCGTGAAGTTGAGGCACTCCCTTCGATTGGTACTCCTCCCGTGGGCTCCCTCCTCCATCCTGCTTCGTTCATCTATGACCGCTACTTCCACGGCCCCCGATTCCAATCCCACGGAGGTGTCCTCGGCGGCGTAGGCGATGCCGACCAGCCAGGTATTGACGGGCTAGCCCTCATGCGGCACCAATTGCCTGCCACCGACCAATTTGCTCTGGAGCAACACGGTGAAAATGTCCTCCTTGAGGCCCTTCCAATGCTCATTGAGGCAGGTTTCCAAAACGCTGGACTTGTGGCCATGGAAGTTCTTGGCTACAGCAGTCTTCCAATTGGCATTGCGTGGTCCACCATGCTTCGCGTGCCCGAAGCAGAGGAAGCTCTGCGCTTGCGCAGCTTGCAAACCGAAGCGCTCGATGATGGCACCACCGTGCACGATGTGTTGGTGGTTGGTGAAGACGATGCTCCCGTTTTGGCTCTGAAAGGCCTGCGATTGAAAGCGATGGCCAACGTGGATGAGGATCAGCGCTTTGCGCTTGAGCGATGAGGCGTGCTGCATGCAACCTCCGGAAGTGATTGAACTCACACCGCCGGATGGAACCGATGTGACGCTTCTGGCCGCCAAGGTCACTGATTGGCACCTTGGCGATGTTCCATTGGCCCAGCCGGCTGAAGTAGCCACTTTTGTCACCAGCAAACGAAGGCATGAACACTTGACTGGACGTTGGCTCCTCGGTCAAGCACTGAGGAAATGGGGCGTGACGGACTTGTCGGTGGTTGAAGTAATCCGTGATGAGCATCGGGCCCCTTCCCTCCTCTACATTCAAGGGGTGTGGAAGCGAACTGCCCTTCCGAACTTTTCCATCACTCACAGCGAGGGGATGGCGTTTCTTGCGCTGACCCATCCTGGACGGGCGGTGGGGTTGGATGCCGAACCTCTTGACCGCACGCTGGCCGAAAATGCCTTTGACATGATGGCGAAAGGAGTCGAACTGGAGGCATTGAGGGGCTCGCCTCAGCATGTCTTTCAGGCTTGGACAGGAAAAGAAGCCGTGCAGAAATGCTTGGGCTTGGGGATGCA
>DUIU01000163.1:0-2730 GCA_013330155.1 Candidatus Poseidonia sp.
ACAGAAAAGGGCCAGCAGGAACAATCGCTGCGATGAAGCCGTGAATCAGCGCCGTACGGGTCCAGTGCTTGCCAACACCCAGCAGCAACAAGCCAACGTAGACGACGAACAAGCCGCCGTGGATGGAGCCGAACAGCGACACCATCTCAGGTTCGCCACCGATGTACTTCATTGGCATGGCATAGAACATGAGGATGAGGAAGGAAAAGCCCTCCAAATACCCGACAAAGGTCACCCAGTGCTTCACGGTTTGACCTCGACCATTGGTCTACTTGAACCGCACGAAGGGCATTCTTGGTCCTCGGAATCAGCGTAGTCGTGCCTGCATGCCGGACAGACGGAAGCGAGTTCCATCTTGCCCATGGCCTCAACCGCTTCACCTTGCAGCGAGAGGTAACCGCTGTTGACGTTGCCAACGGTGTAGCGGCCAGCGCCACCGAGTCGGACCAAAAGGTCGGGCGGCAAGGTCACGGTTCCCGTTTCGTCGATGATCAACTCACGGTCCTGGCTGAGGTTTTCCACGTCGACACCTTCGCCGTGTTCGGCGACAAAGCGGCCGTCCCGCAATTCAAGGGAGCGGTTGGCGAAGGCAGCGACTTCCTTCGAGTGCGTCACGATGAGGAAGGACACGCCGTCGTTTTCGTGCAGGTCTTTGAACAGCGCCAGCACTTCTCGGCTGGTAACGGGGTCGAGCGCGCCGGTGGGCTCGTCGGCCAAAATCAAGCGAGGTTGCGTGATGAGGGCGCGAGCGATGGCCACACGTTGTTGTTCACCACCGCTCAGCATCGCCGGAAGCGCCTGAATTCGGTGGCCCATGCCAAGACGGGTCAGCATGGCGTCGGCCAGGGCCAGCGCCTTTTTCGAAGAGACGCCTTGGTGGCGAAGTGGTTGGGCGACGTTGTCTCGAGCGTTCAAGTCGGGCAGAAGGTTGCCTTCTTGGAAAATAAACGAGACCGTCCTTTGTCGCAATTCAACCAGTTCTTGCCCGGTCAGTCGCGTCATGTTCTTACCGGCGAGGCTTACCGAACCAGCACTGGGCTTCATCAGTCCACCGAGGCACTTCATGAGGGTGGATTTTCCAGACCCGGAGGGTCCAACCACGGCGATGGCTTCACCGGACTTCATGTCGATGTGCAAGCCTCGCAACGCCACGACGTTGCCGTCTTCGGCTTTGGATTCGTAAACATGGTACAGGCCGTCTGCGTAGAGAATCGTATCGCTCATCTTCACTCCCCCTTGAGTACGCTGGCCAAATCTGCCTTGAGCGCACGACGTGTCGTCACCAGCAGCGCCACCACGACCGCAGCAAACACCGCCAAGGACACCAGAATGATCTGGGTCCACGGATAGACCAGCGTCCGCTGTATGGTGGTCGTGGAACCACCGAAGATTTGGAAGATGAAACCAAAGACATCGAAGAACCCGTTGAAGGACAGGGCCAAACCGACACCCAAAACAATTCCAAGGACCATGGAGACCATCACGATGGAGAGGATCTCAAACAGCACGAGGCGAATGATTTGGTTGGGTGATGCTCCAATCGCTTGCAGCACGGCCAGTTCCTTTTGCCGTTGACTCAACACCAAGGACAAGAACACGAAGCTTGAGGCGATGGCGGCAACACTCGCTACGACGAATTGCAGTGAGAGCAAACCAGGTGTACCGAAAATGAGGCCACCGTTGCGTTCGACTTCCTTGTGCGAGCTTGCCCAGTCCTCCACGCTGGAAACGCGGGCATCGGCCGAAATGGTTGAACCCAAGGCCTCGAGTTCCTCATCATCAACGCCTTTGACATCCACAATCCATGTCGTGGAGGTGTAATTGTTGGCTTCATCGTCGCCGATAAACGCCCTCCACGAGGATTCTCCAATGATGAGTCCGTCTGCGTTGCCCACACCCGGGATGTATTCGTGGATACCCACGTAGTGCATCTCGTGCGTGAACGGCGTGATGTCAAATCTCACCTGCGTGTTGGCCAAAAAGAATTCTTCCATGATGGGCGTGATGTCCTCGGCAAAGCCGCCTTCACAACCCGTCTCGTCCGAGTTCGTGCCATCGGGGCAGGTGGTGTTGCTGAGCACCGCCATGGTCAAGTTCATTTGACCGATTCCTGTCCCCCAGGCTCCAGTGAGATTTGCATCGACCAGAATGGTATTCTCCAAACTTCCAGCTCCGCCTAAACTGGCGATGACGGCGTTGGTGAGGTTGGCTCCCGTCAAGTCGGCACCCGACAGGTCGGTTTCATAGAACAGCGATTCGCTGAGGTTTGTTCCTGAGAGGTCGGTCCCCGAAAAGTTGCTTTGAGAAAAGTCGGCGAGGCTGATGTTGCGGCCGTTCAAATCTTGGTTGACAATGGTGAGGTCGGACCAATCGCGGTGCATGTAGGACGCATAGGCGTCAATAATCCCTTGGGGGGAGAGGAAACTACCGGCAAATCCACCTTGTGTGAAGTTGGCCTCTCTCTGTTCCCAAACGAAGACGATGTTGGCCGATTTACCGCTTGAATCGTTCTTCTTGAGAAGAACGTCTCCGAGTTGATTCTCGTCGCCACCACGGTCGGACCCGGCGAGGTCAAGGGCGTAAGCAGCATCAACTCCCGCTGAAAATCCTCCAGCAGCATAAGCCGTCATCGCCGCCGACGGGCTGGTGCCCGGCAAGGCTTGGTCGCTCCATCGTAACACGTCACCGTTACCGTCCAGCAAGACATAGGCTTGGAGTGTATCCCCGCCG
>DUIU01000163.1:2955-4072 GCA_013330155.1 Candidatus Poseidonia sp.
CGACGGACTGGTGCCCGGCAGAGGTTGATCGCTCCATCGCAACACGTCACCGTTTCCGTCCAGCAGAACGTAAGTTTGGAGTGTATCCCCGCCGTTGTTGTCCGCTAACCCCAACTCAGGAACACTGGTAGCGAGGGGAGTGATGCTGCTGCTCGTGAATTCATCCATGATGGCCAGCAAGGTCGTTTCGTTGACCGGTTCTTCCATCGTGATTTTGAGGTCCGAACCAACCGTGGCATCGACTGTTTTCTCGTCGACCAGCGTCCCCGTGTAGCCCTGAACGGCCGCAAGCGTGACGATGGAGAGGGTGAGCAACATAATGACGGACAAACGGTTCACCGATTCGGCCGAACCCGAGCCCTTCAGCCCGCGCTTCACGTCCTTGAGCAAGGGTGTACGCCCGAAGATAACCTGCATGATTTGAGGTCCACGAGCCCCGATGCGACCGAGCAACAGCGCTCCACCGATCCACAGTGCAAACGGTCCGAAGATGCTGATGAGGCCTTCGAGGAAGAAGTTCGACACGATGCCATCGCCGTTTCCACGGGCCTCGAGCCAGGTGTCAACGACCGCCAACATTCCAAACAAGAAGGCCAGCCAGTGCAGCCAGCGCTTTGGTTCAGCGGCTTGGGTGGTTTTGCGAACGCCTTCTTCGATTTCAAGTTCAATGAATTGACGCGCTCGACTTCGTCCAAACAGAAGCGCAAGACCAAGGGTTGTGAGGGCGGTAAAAATGGTCGACCCTACCGAGAGGGTCGGATTGACGTCGAAGTCACCGGTTCTGAATTCCATGAATCCAACGGCTGAGAGAACGATGGGGACCGAAAACATGGCCAGCAGGTAACCGGCGAGCCAAGCCACGGAAGACATGACGAAGAGTTCCAGCAAGACCATACCTTGCAAACTCTGGCCGTCGGCACCAATCACGCGATGAATGCTCACTTCACGACGGCGTTGTTCGAGGGACAGCACGAGGCCGTAGATGAGAACTGAAATGGAAAGAACCACGATGGGAATCATGATGATGTAATCGAAAATCTGAATCAAGCCGAGGAAGATGTTCAGGAACGTGATGGTACCGCTGATGATGTCAGTGTAGTAGAGTTCAACCTCTTCG
>DUIU01000027.1 GCA_013330155.1 Candidatus Poseidonia sp.
GCCGCAGCCGGTTCCTCGGAGGTAAATCAGATTGTCAAGGTTGGAGAGAGGCTCGGCTAAGGCTATGCCGTTCCAACCAGCTACGGAAACGGGACCGTTACCGTACACCAACGTGTCTGCTTGGGCTCCAGAGGCATCAAGGAGTTGGAGCGCTGCTCCGGAATTTTGGAAGTAGAAATTTCGGTCCACGACCCCGTCGAGGTCCACCACATCCCCGTCTTCATAGACACGCACTGCATCGGCATCATTGGCCAAGACGATGGAGGCCCCTGGCTGAATCATCAAGTTCGTGATGGTTGCGTTGTACATGTTCTCAGCGCCGGTGGTGGTCCGCAGGGTCCATCCGTTCAATGTGGCCAAGTCATCGCCTTGGTTGGTGATTTCAACGAACTCCATGTCGCTGGAAATTGAAGTTGATGCCGAGGGCATGAAGCGAGTAAATCGTATGTCCTCTTTGGTTGCAAAGTCCGATGGAATTGGTTCTGCTTCGCCGGGTGTTGGCCAAAGCGTATGTTTCCAATCACTGGCGTCGTCTTCGTCGGCCATCAAGGTTTGACAGTCCGTAATGTCGGTCCATGCTGCACCATCGATCGCTTCACCATCTGGGTGAAGCAAATCAAAGGCATCGCCAAGGCCGCTCAAGATGTACTCGTCCATGGTGAAAACGGCACGTTCGTCAGGGTTCAAGAGCACCTTTGGTGTTTGATTCCCTTCGGTCCATAGGCTGTCAAGACGGATGAATCGACGTTCTCCGTCGGCGTTCAGTACCGACCATCGACTGATGTTGAGCGGACTTGAACCGGTGTTGTGGACTTCAACCCAATCCTCTGTAGGCTCGATGGAATCGTCGTTGCAATAGGGGAGGACTTCGGTAATGGCCAGTTGCGTTGAGCCGCTGTAGGCTGCCCAAACCGGATTGACCTCTCCGGGTGTTGCCCAGGCCGAGAGGATCCAGTTTCCGGTGGCGTTGGTCGCATTGGGGCCAACGCCGGCGTGGGTGCTGTTTGGGGCGACCAAGGATTCACCCTCAACCGTCGCCGACCAAGCGATGGTGTCCACTGCCGAACCGCCAGCATCAACCAAACCGATGGAATCCGATGAAGTGTGTTTCAAGTAAAAGCTGCTCGTACCGTTGAGGGCGATCAAAACCGCTTCACCACCTTTGACGACGGTGGTGTCTTGCAGAGGCATATTGAACTCGTGGAGCGTGAGGGTTCTGGAGGCTGCTTGCAACTTCCATCCGCCCACGTCCACATCCATGGTGCCGTAATTGTAAAGCTCAATCCATTCACCATTCGGCCACATTTGGCTGTCAGAACCAACGGCATCGGGAAGGATTTCCGAGAAGAGCACGGTGGTGAGGGATGGCGTGGAACCTGGCTCTGGATGACCGGGTGTCTTCCATGGGGCAGGTGTCCATGAGTCGGCGGGGTCACTGCCACGAATCAACGCCATGTCCTCGCCATAGTCGGTGGTGTAATCCGCTGAGTCCACCACTTGCTGGGTCATGTCTCGAAGGAAGACGTGGTTGTAATTGTCCCACAGTTCGGTGTAGCTGGTGAACTGGACCAACCGGCGACCATCTGGGTCAATCACGGTGGAACCTTGGGTGGAATTGAACACCAACGTTCCCGGGTCGAGGAAGGTTATGTTGCCCATGCCGTCCATGATGCTCCATCCCATGAGGTCGATGGAACCGCTGCCAGTGTTGTGAAGTTCAATCCATTCTCCGTCAGGGAAAGAGGCTCCGTCGTTGGTGGCGTTGGACAGAATTTCCGTCATTTCAACATCGCCCACCTGGCGGGGCATGAGTTGCATAGGGAGGGGATTCATGCCCTCCGGAGTTGGGTAGGGTGAATAGGTCCACGGCGCGCTTGATTGGGTGGACTCCATCAGCGAGAACCCTTGGACGGTGGAACTCCATGAAATCTCTTGCGAGCGGCTACCGTTTGGCCATTTCAGGGTGAGCGTTTCAACGCCGTTGTTGAGTACGCCATAGCCGCTCGTGGCGTTGACGGCCACAATCCGATGTTGACCGGGCGTGATGAGCATGCTCTGGGAGGCGTTGACCAAATGCGAGGTGTTCAGCGTGAGGACGTTTCCAGCGGCGTCCTCAATGGTGTAGCCGGTGAGGTCAATGTCACCGTCTCCGGTGTTGAGGATCTCCACCCATTCGCCTTCCGGCCAGGAGGCGTTGTCGTAGGATGGCCAAGAGTTGGCCATCACTTCGGTCATGATGATGTCGCCGGGAATGAGGTTGTTCGAGACCGTCGCCGTGTTGACTTGACCCGGTGTTGGGTTGTTGGTTTGAACCCAATTGGAAGTGGCGCTGCTTGGGTCTTGTTGGTAACTCTTGCCCGATGATACACCTCCCCAAGTAGCTTGGTGGAGGTTGTTGTTGTTGTTGTCCACCAGTGTCATCGACATCCCGGTGTTGGTCATGTAGAAGTTGGAATTTCCGTTTCGGGCGATAACGACATACTCCCCTGCGCTGATGGTCCAGGTGGAACTGTTTCCACTTTGGTAGCCAACGATGCTGTTTGAATCGAAATTCAGGTTTTGAGATGCACTGTTGGATACCTTCCAACCCGTGAGGTCCACATCAACGGTTCCGCTGTTGTACAGCTCCAACCATTCGCCACCGGGATACGTGGCGTCATCCCGACCGTTTGGATTGGGTATCACTTCATTGATGCAAATGGAGCCCGTGCATGCCGTGGCGCGTCCGGCCATGTTGACGGTCTGGTCGTGGGGTAGGGTGGTCAAGAGTGGTGATGTCAGCGAAAGCAAAAACAAAAGCATCAGGCTGGTGGCGGTTAGGGTCTTTTTCATGGGGGTCACGTCCTTTGTTCAAATGAATCCAAAACTGTCGAATTTTTGGGCGAAGGTGTAAATCATGATGGGCACCAAAATAATGCCCATTCCGTGAGAGCGACGGATGCCGATTCGAGGTGGGAGCAAACCGATGATGGTTCCAACGATGAGCACGCCGATGCCCACAAATCCTGTCGAAAGCCAAACGAGGGCTACCACAAAGAGGATGACGCCCATCACCATTTGTTGCAGTGGAATGGCGGCGTGTAAGCGAAGCATGCCCATTCCGACATAACGCATCATGGGCATGGCGAGAAGGCCAGCGGCAAGGGTCACCGCCAACAAACGAATGAAATCTGAGGTTGGTTCAAGCGATGACCATGTTTCAATGGGGTACATCATTTTCAGCGCCAAGGTTGCACCTGAACGGGAACGGCTGATGATGTAGAGGAAACCGAGGACCATCACGGTTACCGCCGTGTTGGTCGCCGAGAGAATGGCGATGATTTCGAGGTCCTGTTTGGTTTGCGGCCCTTCAACGCCCTCTTCGGCTTCGGCCTTGGCGATTTCCAAGAGTTCATCATCGCTCAATTCGGTCAACCGGCGGGTTTCCCAATCCATGCCGAAACCTTGCTTACCCTGGGCTTTGGCCGCCAGGTTTCGCCCACCCATCACGAGGACGGTTGCTTGCGAGGCAGTCATTCCGGGTAGCACCCCCATCGAGGCACCAGCTACGCTTGACCAAAAGCAGGGGACGACGAGGGGTCGAGTAGGTGGTAGGGCCCAGTTTTCCCGTTGCGGTGGGAGGTGAGAGGTCGTAGCGTAGATGTCGAGTAGATTGGCGATGCCGAACAAACCAGCCAAACTTGGGAGGAGAAGGCTGGCGTCAGGCATGCCCACGGGGGACCGAGCAGGGAGCGTGAACACACCCCACCCATAGAGGCCGGCGAGCAAGAAAAAGGCCGTAGCAGCAAGGAAACCAGCAAAACGGGAATCACGGCCCAACATGCCTCGAGTGATTCGTTGCATCCACATCGGCCAGTCAAGCCGTGTGGTTTCGGTTGCCAGCAAAAGCAAGGAGATGCTGAGGAGCACGAAGGGAAGGATTGAGCGGAGGTCCTCATACCACCCTAATTCGGGCCCAAAAGCGATGCGAGCGAGGATGATGAGCGGGAGGGAGAGGAAGAGCCCGAGTTGAGAGCCGCGGGCCGACCAAGCGACTCCACGAGCAGCGTTACCTGACAGTAACATGCGGTGACCCGGAAGAAGCGATAACGCGGTGTCACCGTCGGGGGCACCGATGAGCGCTGATGGGATGTAATTGAGAAAGGTGTGAACGGTTCCCGTTGATACGATGATGGCAGCGACCGAAGACAAAGGAATGCCCAAATCGAGAAGGGCGGGTGAAAGAGCCAGAAGAATCAACGCAACGTTGTTGACGTGGAATCCCGGGATGAGACCTGTCAAAGAACCGAGCATGACACCAAAGAACAAAGCGCCCAAAAGCCACGCTAAATCCAAAAAGTATCCTTCAAGCATGCTCACGCCTCACGATTGTCCGTTCACGTACTCTTCTCGGTCGCCGATGCCGTCATCATCGCTGTCTTCTGAGGTAGAGGATGTGCCGATGGTGTCTTCCAAGGTGTTCCCTAAGCCGTCTCCATCGCTGTCCAACACGTCGGCTTGGTCCAAGGTGTAGACCAAACTCATGCCGTCATCGCTCTGGACCTGACGCAGGCGACCAGACCAGGTCATGGACTGGTCAAGGTGGTACTCGTCCACTCCAATGGCCTGTCCCTGCAGGTTGAGGACAATTGATTCGTTCGATCCATCTCGCACGAGGTGCCACTCTCCATCGATGTCGGTGGCTTTCCCGTTCAAGAGCACGTTTTGGTCGCGAGCATAACTCCACTGCGTTGCGCCATCGTCCCACAACAGTGTTCGTGCGCTCGGTACCGTTCCGAGGGTGTAATCGTGAACGATAAGGCGAATGCGCATGTCTTCATCGTCCCACGAAACCGAAACATTGGCGATGATGTTCTGGCCGGTTTCGAGCCACGCCGTTCGTGGGCCAGGGACAGAAACCGCAACCGTGGTCCATCCTGGTGAGTAAGAGGCAGAATCAACGAAGTACGCTTCTTCGTTTTCAACACCTGGCTCCACGGCGTACTTCACGAAGGCGGACAGGGTGTAGGTGGAATCTGGGTCTGCGACCATGCCGATCGGGTCGGCTGAAAGCATCGCCATCAAACTCATGGGCGTTTCCGGGTTAACCAGCGTTGGTGATGCCCCGTAATTGGCATCGATGCACCATCCAGCCTGTGTTTCAGACCACATCAACCGTCCCTCGACCGTTTGCAAGGTGTTGTGCATGGAATTGGTTTCTTCCAAGGCCCGGTCTTCATCGGTTGGCACCACGCAAATGGAGTTGCCACTCGGGCCATACAAAGCCCACGTCGTCTCTGCAGTGGTCAACACTCCGGTCATGGTGACGGTTTGACCGGATTGGTAGCTCCATGTGGCCTGAGCGTTCCAATCGAGCTGAGGAATGCTGACAACGTGGTTTTTGTCGAGCAAGATTTCTGGGCCCTGTATGTGGAGGCTCCAGCGAAGGTCTCGTTGCTGATAGGTGAGGATTCCTTGGACCTCAATTTTCGAGGTGGCTTCAATCCACTCGCCAATGGCCGAGCGGATGATAAGGTGCATTTGATGCTCGGAATTCCCATAGTTTGGATGGTCTCCAAGGTAGGCAGAGGTAAAGGTAGAATCAGGGGCGATTGATTCGCCAATAAATCCGGTCAATCGAATCACTTCGCCAGCGTAGGATTCCGGGTCTTTGGCCACATCAGCAATGGCCAAGGTTTCAACTTCGGGCAGGTCGGCAGACGTCCATTCCATGGCGCCAGCGCCAAGGGATTGAATCCATATTCGACCATCGTATTCAATGACGTCGCCCATAACGGTCACCGTGGTGCCAATGGGTGGCATTTCCCCGGGCCGATACCAACGAGATTCGACCACGCCCGTGCCGTCATCAATGATGGCATCGACGCGGTCATCGCCCGAAGCATAAGGGTCCTCAACCCACGAAATGAGGGTGCCTTCAATCTTGACGACCTCGTTTTTGTATTCGAGTAATTGCCGGACTTCGATGACCTCGGGTTCACGAACATAGGCGTACCAGTTGAGGGTCGCTACGAGAAACATGGCTAAGGCAAACATGACCCATAGTTGCTGACCGCGAGTTTCAGGGTCATCGTTGGTGATTCGGTCCATGAGTCCCTTCACCGCATCGGCCATGCTTCCGCCTACCGATGGCCACGCTTATGCGTTGTCTTCCAAAAGGTTCACCTCATTTCCGAGAAGGGCTATAAAGAAACGATTGGACGGGAGTCCATCATGAAAGGTCGAGACCGCGTCATTCGGGACGAGATTCACCGGGACATTTTGGTTCCGGCCTCGCATGCGGCCATCATTGATACGCCGGAATTCCAGAGGCTCCGTGCCATTCAACAACTTTCGACCTGTGAGTACGTGTTCCCTGCGGCGACCCACAACCGATTCGCCCACTCGCTTGGTGCTTACCACCTCGCCGGGCGGCTGGCCACCCACCTCAATGAAGTCCATCCTGGACTTTTGTCCGTTGAGGATGAGGAACTCGTCCAGCTGGCCGCTCTCCTGCACGATATCGGTCATCCGCCATATTCGCACCTTCTGGAGACTCCCCGTGTCTACGCAACGTATCGCTCTCACGAGGCGTGGGGGCGCGACATTTTGGAATCAAAGGAAACGGCCATTGGGAAGGCCGTTCGAGAAGTTCTCGGAGAGCAACGGCTTGGTCGGCTGTTCGCGCTCATGGATGGACAGGACGAGCACGATGGAAAAGCGATCCCCCGCTTCCTGAAAGAGATCGTCAGCAGCCAACTCGACGTTGACCGTATGGATTACATGATTCGCGACCAAGCCAACACCGGTGCTCAAATCGGTGGATTCGACAGTGCCCGTGTCATTCGGGCCCTCCGAGTGGGTGAGGACGGACGCATGTACGTGAAGCGCTGGGGGCTTCCAGCGATTGAAGCCTACCTCGTCACCCGCTACCACATGTATCAGCAAGTCTACTTTCACAAGGTCAATATGTTGACGCAGGCTTACCTCGTCAACATGCTTGAACGAGCTCGTGAGTTGGCCAAGTCCGGTCGCCTCACCGTCTCCATGGAACTTGAACACATGTTGCTCAATGAGGCCCTTTCTCCAGACCAATACGTTCTGTTGAACGACGCCCACATCAAGGTGGCTCTCCCTGGTTGGGCGGCGCATGAAGACGCCCAACTCTCGGGCTACGCAAACCGACTGTTGTCTCGAAAGGACTTCCACAAATCACTTCGCATCGACCACTTGACCGTGGAAATGTGCGAAGTGGTCATGCCTCGAATTCGGGAGCATCTCGTCCAAGAGGGGTACGATGCCGACCTTGACGTTATTCAGGCCACCATTCGCAAGCGCGGCTACTTGCCATACAACGGAGGGATTCTCCTCGAGGATGGCAGGGATGCATCGGAACACTCAGCCTTGATCCGTTCACTGGCTCAACCCCATGAACAATGCCTGATTTTCGTCCCCGAAGCCATTCGGGATGAACTTGAACGAAGTGTCCGCGAATGGATTAAGCCCTCTCAATCCTCGCTGTCCCAGTTTGATTGAAGACAGAAGGTTCATCATGCTCATGTTTGAGCCATCTCTGAGGGCCCGTAGCTTAGTTGGTTAGAGCGCCCGGCTCATAACCGGGAGGTCAGGGGTTCAACTCCCTTCGGGCCCAC
>DUIU01000025.1 GCA_013330155.1 Candidatus Poseidonia sp.
GAAAATTCGGGACATGCGCCTCAAAGGAATCCCTGGTATTGAACGAGCCAACCCCCAACTTGATGACAAGACTGGAGAGTACTATCTTTCCACTATCGGCAGCAACCTGCAACGCATCAGTGAGTTGGAAAACATTGACCGTTCACGAACCTACACCAACAACATCATCGAAATTTACGATTACTTGGGCATTGAAGCAGCGCGACAAGCCATTGTGAACGAATTGCAGATGACGCTTGATGGTGCCCGATTGGAAGTCGACGTGCGCCACTTGTTGATGGTTGCTGACGTGATGACCTCTGAAGGTGAAGTGCGAGCCATTGGCCGACACGGTGTATCAGGAACCAAGCACAGCATCCTTGCTCGTGCGGCGTTCGAAGTCACCGTGAACCACTTGCTGAAGGCCGGTATCATCGGAGAAAAGGACCACTTGACGGGTGTTGCAGAGAACATCATCGTCGGACAACCCATTTCCTTGGGAACCGGAAGCGTGGCCCTGTACTACATCCCTGAAGAATGAAGTTCCAACCATGAGAAACACATGTGGAGAATGGAGGAAATACAATGGATCTAAGCCGACAACTGAAGAACGCAATCGCAACAGGTAACCTGTTGTTTGGACAACGACAAGCCAAGGACGCCTGTGCCGAAGGAAACGCCAAGATGGTCATCATCGCAGCGAATTGCCCCGAGGAATACACAACGGCCCTTCGTGCATCTCACCCTGAGGTGAGCATGCACCAAGCTCGAATGGTCAACCGAGAATTGGGCATTGCCTGTGGTAAACCCTTCTCCGTTTCCACCATCACCGTTTTGGACGCAGGTGACAGCGATTTGATGGCATTGGAAAGTAACCTTGAGTGATTTCCTCAACGAACCGGGGACAACACCTTGATGGCCTTTGGTGGCCACGCCGAAGCATGGACAGAGCACCTGCTGGCATTGCCACGGCCTTGACCGCACTCTTGTTGTTGAGCATCATCGGCTCAGTAGCACTGGAAAACATCCCGACCTCGGCCGTTCTTGATGAACCAAGCCGTGAGGTCCAGCAAACTTCTGCTCGTAGTACATCGGCAGAGATCTTCCTCGCAAGTGGCGGTTCGAGTTCCCACGACGAATTTTCAGGTGGAATCGCTGCTTCAGACACCGGCTACGTGGTTGGCGGAGATGTCAATTCATCAGCACAAGCTGTCACGTTTGCCCCCCACACCTATGTGCCATCCTCTCCGTTTACCAATGGAAACGAGTTTTACTTGGCCTCGCTTGATCACACTGGAAATTGGAACTTTTTGGTTGGTGCTGACCACTCACAGGGCGGAGTATCCTTCCTTGCGGATGTGGCGTCCCACGCCGGGAACTCAATCGTAGCCGGCTACATGTTCGGACCAGTGGATTTCGGACAAATTTCCTTGTCTACAGCGGTTCAATTTGACGGTTTCATTGCACAAACGGACGCTTCTGGAAACTGGATGTGGGCCAAAGGGTTCCAAACCCTTCCAAATTCAAGCACCGATTCCAGTATTCCCCAAGCCATTGCTGTCGACCAAGTCGGCGATGTCATCGTCGCAGGCTATTTCTCAGGTGAGACGGACTTTGGTGGTACATCCTTCAACGTTTCAAACGCTGAGATCTTCATTGCGAAACTTGACGGAGCAAACGGTGCGCTCAAGTGGGTGGTCACTGGAGGTGGCCCTGGCGCTCAGGAAGTAACCGATGTGGTCGTAAGTTCAAACGGTGACATCCATGTCTCAGGAGTGACCCAAAGTAACGTCCTGTTTGGCGCCAACTCTTACGCCACCGTGGGCACGACAGATTCCTTCGTCGTCAAACTCTCCAGCAGTGGTTCCTTCCAATCGGTGACTGGCTACGGCATTCCAAGTCAAGCGGTCTCCCTTTCAAAAATGGCGTTGGACAAAAACGGTGAACTCTACGTTGGTGGTTCATTTGAAGGTACAATGAGTAAGAATGGTTGGTCCATCACTGCGAACAAAGGGGGCGCTGACCTCTTCTTCATCAAGGAAGGTTCAACCCCGTCGAATCAATGGGCAGCGATTGGAGGAAGCAACGCTGCAGACAGCCTTCAAGGCATGGAAGTCACCTCACAAGGTGAGATCGTTTTCACCACCTTCTTTGCCAGTTCAACCTTCACCGGTGGTACCAAAGGCGCTACCCCGACGAGCAGTAGTTGGGCCACCATCGATGCCGATGCGTTGATGGGTGGCTTGACCAAAACAGGAGGATGGTCATGGTTGGACGTAACGGCCAGCACCTCCCTTGAACTCGGTTGGGACCTCGCCCTCAATTCGAGTGATATCGCCGCTGTTGTAGGCTCCTTTGCTGGTCCCTCACCTGCAACCATTACCAAAGGCAGCAATAGTGTGACAAGCACCGGAGGATGGGACAACTTTGTCTGGGCCCTTGACCCCTCCATGAAAGCCGATAAAGACAACGACGGCGTGCCTGATTTTTCCGACAACTGCCCTGACGATTCGAATCCCCTCCAGGGTAACACCGACGGAGATGCTCAAGGTGATGCCTGCGATTCGGACGACGACAATGACGGAATAACCGACAATTCTCCCGACAATTGTCCTCGTGGTGGGGCTGCCAACTGGGCCTCAACACAGAACTTTGACGACCCCGGCAACTCAACCGATTGGGACCGAGACGGATGCAAAGACGATGTTGAAGATGCGGACATTGACAATGACGGAATCGCCAACGATGCTGACCTTTGTCCTCGCTCGCCCTATCAACCACCTCGGCCGACCTGGGTGTCGGATTCAATCACGGACGTTGATGGCGATGGTTGTCGCGATACCGATGAAGACACGGATGATGACGGAGATGGATTTGAGGATGTGAGCGATGATTGTCCAACGGTTGTCGGCAATTCAACCCTGGGAGAAGAGGGCTGTCTGGACAACGATGGTGATGGTTGGTCAAACAACTTTGACGATTGTCCCAACAACTTTGGCAATTCAACCCTCGGCGGTAAGAATGCCTGCCCAGACGCTGATGGCGATGGATGGGCTGACAGTGATGATGCCTTCACCGAGGACCCAACCCAGTGGTCCGACGCCGATGGCGATGGCTATGGGGATAATGCCCAAGGAACAACTCCCGATGATTGCCCAACCGTTTCGGGGACGTCCATGCTGGACCGAATGGGGTGCTTAGACACCGACAGCGACGGATATTCGGATCCCGATTCAATGTGGGATGCCGATTCTGGAGCGGATGCGTTCACCGATGACCCGACGCAATGGTCGGACTTTGACGGTGATGGATTTGGTGACAACTACGCGAACATGTCGTGGGAAAACCGAAATCCATCCTGGCCAGGTGAGTTCCGGGCAGATGCCGTCAACCAAGATGCATGTCCAACTCAAGAAGGAAATTCGTGGCAAAACGACATGGTTGGTTGCCCCGACCAAGACGGCGATGGATGGTACAATCTGCAAGACGACTTCCCCACCGACCCAACGCAGTGGTCGGACACCGACGGCGATGGCTACGGCGACAATGCGTCCGGAAATGAAGCCGACCAGTGCCCGGAGATTGCAGGAACTTCTACAGCGGATCGATTGGGTTGCCTCGACGGCGACGGCGACGGATATTCCGACCCGGACTTCAATGTCAATTGGGGTCCAGAACAAGGAGCGGACGCCTTCCCACTGGAAGCCACACAATGGTCCAACCAAGACCAAGACCCGTACGGGGATAATCCGAATGGTTTCCAAGCCGATGCCTGCCCAACCGTTCGAGGGACATCCACCCTTGATCGATTCGGCTGCAACGATAGCGACGGCGACGGTATATCCGATGCCACCACCGAATGGCCATTGGCTCAAGGTGCAGACGCTTGCCCCTTGGTGCAAGGTACTTCGACGGCTGACCGAATTGGATGCGTTGACACCGACGGCGACAACTACTCCGACCCCACTCCGGATTACAGCGCAAAGGATGGAGCCGATGCTTATCCAAACGACCCCACACGTTGGATTCTTGAACCCGCAGAAGAACAGAGTCTGTTGGCGTCCAGCAACGCCTTGATTGGCGGAGGGATTGGTCTCATCGTCGCTCTGATTCTGGTTGGTCTTTTCATGCGCCGAGGTGGAAGCAAGGACGAGAAGGAATGGGCCATGACGCAAGCGAGCGTTGAGAACTTTTCAGCTCAAGTCGCAGCGCCAAACTTCGCTGCTCAGCCAACCGCCGCACAACCAAGCTATGCGAATCAAGTCGCTATGCCGAACTTCAATGCCCAGCCGGTCGTAGCACAACCCGACCCTGCTCGAGATTACTACAATGGTTTGCTCGCTCAGGGCTATCCTCATGCTGATGCCGTGCGCTACACGCAGCAGTACTTCCAAGAATTCAGGGGATGAAGGACGGAAGGGGCTAGTATGGTTGAGAAAGGAAACGGATGGTTGAGTCACCCCTTGGTTCGAGGCATGTTGGTGTTCTCAGCTTTTCGAGCAGTCTATGGAATCGGCATTCTTGTTGTGACCTACGGATTGGCGACCAACGATGCAGCACCTTGGTGGACCTCGCTCATCTTTTTGGCATTCTCCATGGTGTTTTCGAGGTGGTTGTTCCGCCGCCTAAAACAGCGTTGGCCAAGCCTGTTTGATTCACGCAATGGTATCCAAGAAGGAAAGGTCGATCAAACAACGCCTTGAGCAATCATGGCTTCGGCGACCTTGAGGAAACCAGCCACGTTTGCACCAAACACATAATCTCCTTCACGGCCGTACTTCTTGGCCGTTTCAGAGGCGTTCTTGTGAATGTTGACCATGATGCCCTCAAGCTTCTGGTCCACTTCTTCTCGAGTCCAAGGCATGCGGAGCGAATTTTGGGACATTTCCAGTCCGGAGGTGGCTACACCACCAGCATTGCTTGCCTTACCTGGGGCGAAAAGAATACCTGCTTCTTGGAAAACCTCAACGGCTTCAGGAGTGCAAGGCATGTTGGCGCCTTCGCCAACAGCGATGACCTTGTTGGCCACCAACATCTTGGCTTCCTCGCCGTTCAATTCGTTCTGAGTAGCACAGGGGAGTGCAACGTCAACATCAACACCCCAAAGGCCGTTCAAGGAAGGCTCTGGAGCACTGGCTGTGAAGGTTGCCGAGGGATATTGCTTGGCGTATTCCGAGATGCGCCCCCGTCGGTTGTTCTTCAGGTCCATCACCCAAGCGAGTTTCTCACGGTCAATACCGTCAGGGTCGTGGATGAATCCAGAGGAATCTGAGAAGGTGACAGGCTTACCACCGAGGTCCAGAACTTTTTCACAGGCGAATTGAGCCACGTTTCCTGATCCTGAAATCGAAACAACCGCGCCTTCAAACGACTTGCCTTTGGTCGCAAGCATTTCGCGGGCGAAGTAGACAAGACCGTATCCAGTGGCCTCCGGTCGAATAAGGGACCCACCGTAAGCAAGGCCCTTTCCAGTCAAAACACCGGCTTGGAATTCGTTGCGAAGGCGCTTGTACATACCAAACATGTAGCCGATCTCTCGACCTCCAACGCCGATGTC
>DUIU01000113.1:0-9115 GCA_013330155.1 Candidatus Poseidonia sp.
CGCTGAGCGCAATTTGAACGGTGAGCGTGTTGACTTCGTTCTGTGTGAACGTCTCTGAATTGAGTACAAGCGAATCACGGTCAAGCGAAGGGAGACTGGATTGGATGGTGATGTTCACATGCTCCTCAACCCAATTCCCACGGGCGTCCTCAACGTAGAGGGAGAGGTGATACTCGCCGGGAAGAAGACCCGTGAGTTCTTGTTTGGAACTGGTTGAAATGACCTCGGGTGTGCTCAATTCAGGGGCGTACCTTCGCCATTCCCTCACCGTCAGGTCGTTGTCCGCATCGTAGGACGCTTCCTCGAGAACCAAGGTGCCACCAGGAACAATGGAGGCGCGGTTTTCGGGCGAGATGAGGACAAGAACTGGAGCGGACTCGATGACGGTCAACGTGAAACCCTCGTCACGTGAAGCACCGGTCGCATCGGTCAAGGTCACCGTCATGCTATGCTCGCCTGCACGCAAAGAAAAGGCGTGCTGTTGGTTTGGGTCAACATCGACCAGCAACGGATCGGATTCCTCAGATGACCGAAGGGTGATGGTGAAATTATCTCCATCGAAATCAACGCTCTGTGAGGCGTCCAGCATAAAGATGGTCGATGAAAGATGCACTGAACCGGAAACTGGACTGACCAAATCAAGCACGGGGGCAGAAGGCGTGATGGTCAACTCACGGGTCGTTGTGACCGGTTCATGAATGCCGTCGTCAACACTCAGGGTGATGGTGTGTTCGCCTGCGCTCAATCGCTCTTCAAACAAGAGCCAATCCTCACCCTCTGGCGTGAGGCGCCCATCAAGACTACTGGTCCATGTGACGACCAAGAATTCAGACCCCGATGCGGGTTCAAATGGAGCGCAGGTCCATGACCCGTCGGTTGGGAACGTGGAGCAGGCGGCATCAGCGTCCCCCGAACCATTGGCTGAGAAGGAGATGAGTTCCGAACTGTCAAACGTCTGAGCTGGAGGCGAGGCAATCACCGCTAATGGCAGGGCATTCTCAACCTCCAACAGCATTGAAGCGGCCCGAGTTTGGTTGGCGTGTTCTGCACGGTCATCGGTCACCTCCATGGTCAGCGTGTGGACTCCGCGGGAGAGGTATCCATCCCATGTTGCGCCTTGGGTGGACAAGACACCATCAAGCGAAGAAGTGAACATAACCGTCAAGGCGTCTCCTTCTGGGTCAACCGTACCACTGCCATCAAGGGTGACCGGTGATGCACTGGTGTTGCCGTTTCGTAAGACGGTGAACACTGGCTCGGCAATCTCGTTGTAGAGCATTACGTCGACCGTGTTGGAGACCAGATTTCCAATCTCGTCCCAAGCCACTACTTTGAGTTGGAACACCGCTGGGGGGTCATCATCAGCATGGTCAAACGTGTACGTCAGGGTTTCGGGACACGTGTAGGTCCCGTCCCATTCGGGATTTGTTCGGGTGTAGCCGACGAACTCGATGGCGCAAGCAACCCCGTCGCCCTCAGGGTCAGAGGTGCCGTTGGTGTTGATGACCACCGTCCCGGTCTGAGGCATGATGAGTTCACTCCAAGGGGACAAGGCAGGCTCAAAATCAACCACCAACGTCGGTGGAAGATTGACCAGCTCAATGATACGAACCTCTGATTGACAGTATTGAATGTCGCACACTTCGAGGGTAATTTCGTGAATACCGTCTGAAAGTTGGCAATAGGGCGGAACCTGAGTCATGGGATCACCATTGGCCAAAAACGGAGCGCCATCCCCTGGTTGTTCATTACCGTTGAACACACCAGCGCACCCGGCAACGATGTCATCGTCAAGGGAACTTCTCCAGTTGAAGGACATGGCATCATCATCGAGGTCCCATGTATCGCTGGCGTTGAAGAACACCTCACCCTGAGAGGAAAAGACACTGCCGTCTTCTGGAGTGGACCATCGAATAAATGGTGCTTGATTTTGAAGTGGGAGGTGGCAGTAGACCACCGTGTCTTGGTTGAACGTGGTGGTCGTTGAATTTGAAACACCAAAATAACCGCAATCTATGTCAGCGGTGTTGTCATTGCCGACGCCCGAAGATGTCCAGCGCTGGCCAATAAAATCGGGAAGGAAAAGCAAACCATCGTAGTTGGTCGACATCACGATGGAAGGCTCATACAGGGTGAAGGTGACGTTGACGGACGCTGCAGGAATACCGTTGGATTTGTTGTTGATGACCCATACGGTGAGGTCCCAAGCGACATCGAGTTCGGCCCCTGTTGCCAGCGAAGCAGACGCATAGGAGACGTTGACCGGCTGGTGAAGATGAAGGCGAGAAGTAGCATCAAGGTTGAGCACAGTCGGGGTTCCAGTGGCGGCCCGGTCGTCGACCAAACCCGACCAATTCACCTGGCTGTCGGTCAACACAACAGCGCCCGTGCAGGCCGATGAAATCCGATTGCCGTGTCCGCTGAGCGAAGGGTGGCTTTCCAAGGAGACGCATTGGGTTCCTGAGAAGACCGAATTGTTCAGGTATGAACCGAACTGGCCGTTGTTATCGCCACGCCAATCCAATCCGGTGTGGTTACCCGACATGGACAAACCATCCACCTCAACTGCGGCTCGGTGAAGTTTCACGGCCGGTTGGGATGGGCTCTCTGCTTCAACATGGGCCTGACTGATGTGGACCCGTCCACTCGCCCCTGCAGGCATGGTGTCGCCGTTGTCCACCTCAAGGGCAGGTAACGAGGGGTTGTTGTTGAAAAGGTGCAAGCCCTCAAGGCGAAGGTCAACCGAATTCACCGCCAGCAGACCGTGGCCTTCCGAGCCGGAAATGGTGCAAGAAGAGCAACGGACATCACCCGAAGAAGATTCCACATCGTTGGATTCAAAGTAATACAGTCCGGCTTGTTCTTCGGCGGTGGCGGAGGTTGAAGCACCGTTGTTCTCAGCGGTCAAATTCAGGAAATCAACTCGGCGCGCATCCAATACATGCGCTCCGGAATAGCCGTTATCGGCCAGATGCATTCCCTCGATGAAAACCGTAGCACGGTCCACAATGACGCCTTGTTTGGTGTTGTTGTGCAACACCCAATCGCTGCCCTGCATGGCGCCTCCAGAAGTAGAGTGAACACCGGGCCCGACGGAACCAGAAACCTCGAGGCCCTCAAAAGTTGGAGCAAAGAACGACGAGCGTATGGCAATCCCGGCTTCATGCGGCCCTTGTCCAGGGTCGCCTGAATTACGGACCGTCAGGTTGCGGAACGTGGTGGTTGAATCAACAAAATACAAGCGCACACCGACCGTGGTTGAATCTTCGATCAGCGTGTCGTCAAACCATGCTCCGGTTGCATTGACTTCCAGCGCAGCATAGCCAATGTTCGGCGCTTTAGCGCCTGGTCCACCCGTACCAGTGATGGTCAAATTGGTGAAGTCCGCCGTCTCGTAATTGGTGTAATTGGTATGGTTGTTTTTGTCGACGTAGACGCCTCGGTACATCGAATCACTGATGTGGGCATGGCGCACGACGGCGTGGGTATAGCCTCCATCATCGATGTGACGAATGACCATGCCACTGTCCGATTTGGTGATCGAGATGTTCGTGAGCAAAGGCTGACTGTCTTCCACCCAGATACCGGCGACCATGGCCCATGACGAACCGGTGCAGTTGTCGATGGTGATGCCTTGAATTAGCCCACCCGAGCCACCCCAAATGTTGACCGCACGGGTCAAGATATCTGAAAAGACGGCTCGGTTGACAATGGGTGTTGAACCCGCTCCGATGGAGAGCCCTAGGCCGTAGCGCCAATCGTTTTGAAAGCCGAGGTCTCGACCGGCTTGGTCAACAAAAAGGTCGGTGATGCGAGGTGCTGAGGATTCAAACAAATCAACCGCAACACGGTCAGGATTAACCACGGTCAGGTTTTCCATGACAGGGTTGGAACCGTAGATGGTCACGCCGTAAATGGCATCCTCAATGGTCAAGTTCTGAATGAGCGAACCCCGGCCAGAAGACGAGCTGTTGAATTGAATGCCTTGGTGGTCTCCCAATTCGGAGGCTTCCAAAATCACCGGACACGACTCCGTCCCCAAAACGGTGAGCCGCCCGTCCACAATGATGCGTTCATTGGCGGCCAAGCGAACCACCGTGCAGGGCTGGATGATGACTTCATCGGCCACACCAATGGTGTAGGAACCCGACAAGGTTTGGGTTCCGGACCATGTGGTTTGAGCACGGGCTTGGATGAGTTGAGGTTCTTCTGAAACGGTGCTCAAGGCTGGGTCTTGGCCAGCAGGAACCATGTGCATCGTCAATGGAAGGAGGAAGAGAAGCACGAGCAAGAGCGCAGTCTTGGAAGACGAAATATGCTTCATGCGTAGAAGCAGAGCGCCGTCCTTCTTGAAAGGTGCCCCCCTGTGTCCACAACAAACCTCAGCAGGAATCAATAAATCCCGACTTGAAATGCTTCACCTTATGCCCGAGGCGTTTGTGCTGTTCAAAACCGAACCGACCCATGAACGAGAGGTTTACCTTTCCCTTACCGAGCATGAAGGTGTTGCCGAAGTTCACGCTTTGTATGGCGAATTCGACCTGCTGGTTCGGATATCATCCCCTACTTCGAAAGAACTCTCCCACCTGCTTATGGAATCCTTTCGGAGAATCAAAGGCGTCAAGGAAACACAAACGCTGATTGCAGTGGAGGCCTGAGAGCATGGCCATTGGATTTGTATTGATGACCACCCATCCGGGAAAAGAGGCCACTGTCCGTCAGGCTCTTGAAAAAGTGGACTTGGTCACCGCCCATTGGATGCTGTTCGGAGAATACGACCTTATCGCTCGCGTTCAGGCCGATGAAGAATACGCCCTGACGCGTTGCATCGTCGAAGAGATTCGACAACTTCCTGGCGTGAAGGACACCAAGACCCTCATCGGTGCCGAACTCTGAGCCTAGAGCACACGATGCAACCGTCGTGCTGCTGAGCGAGCAGCGTTTACGCATCCTGCCTGGCGAAAACAACGGGCGGCCTCTCGAAGAGCTGTCGCCGACTTTGCGGCGTCTAAATGCCCTTTGAGGTACCACCAACGGGCGGCATAGCGATGATGTGTCGTGCCCATTTCCATCCAAGCATCCGGAAGCGGGAGGGTTTCGAACACCGTGGGCGCCAATTCCGAGCCTGACCGAACGAGGTGTTCGACAAACGTCAGTCCCACAGCCGCTTTGTGAAACAATGTAGGTTGTGCAGCCACGGCTTGGTCATACATTCGGGTATGGTCCGCTTCCGTGCCAGTTGAAAACGACAATTCCGATTTTAATTGAGCATGCAAGACAATGGGGTCGTGTGAATGACTGAGCGATTCAAGGCCCTCAACCAGGGATTTGGCACGCTCCCGGTCGCCGGTCAAAAGGGCCATGGTGTGCTGAATAAGGCTCATGCTGACCGTTATGGATGAACGCGCCCCGATCTCATCGGGAAGGTTGATGCGGCTGAGAAGGGTTCGTACATCATCGAGATTGGTGCTGTTCATCTCATCGAACAAGCGGTCATCGACCCGTTGAACTGCCGCTTTCAGCAGCCAACGTGCGGCATCAACGGTTGATGCACCGTTCAGTTGTTCGCTCAACAAACGTTCGGCTTCCTCGGTTTGGCCTTCCAAAACAGCCAATCCATACGCCAACTCATTGCGAAGTTCGTCGGTTTGGACACTTTCAAGGTGCTGCCGAACACGCTCGTGTTCTTGGCGATGCAGAGCAATCCGCCCCGCCCAGTAGTGAAGGCTCTCGTCCTCCGGACGTTGTTGGGTCGCCCGGTCAAAAATAACGGCCAAGGCCCCGCTTTGGCCAACCACCAGACGTTCAAATTGTTCATCCATTTTGGACCCGAGGTCCTCGCGCTCCAAGGCCAATTGGTGATAGAGGTGCAAAACGGCATAAGCGGGGTTTTCGAGATGCTTTTCCCAATGGTCCGATGCACGTTGATGGAGGAGCGTGAGCCGTTTTTGGTCAAGCATGGTTCGTCGCACATTTCGAATCAAATGCTGAACTTCAACATCCAGGCCGTCGGCTGACCAACGAAGCAAGGCCCGTTCGTCAAGTTCCTCAATGGACTGAACCCCTGGGGCCACCTCCGATGGAAGGGCTCGAGGAAACAAAACCATCGTATCCAAACCGTCAAGACCTTCATTGGTCAATCCATTGAGCATGGTTTGTTTGACAAACACTTGGATGTCTTCACTCGCCTCTGGCAACGGCTCCCCCTCACGGTAGAGGTTGATGGCCATGGGGTGACCGTCGAGGGCTTTGGCCACGCGCTGCCGTAGGTCATCCTCAAGGTGTTCGCCCAACAGGTGCTTGGCGTCGTTTGGAGCGAGGTTCCCAAGATGAAGGAGTGGCCAGTCAAATCGGTCGGGAAGTGGCAGTCGTCCAGCGAGGACCACCACCTGTTGACGTTCATGAAGCCCTTCTAAAAGCTGAGAAACGCCATCCTCATGGCGCTGCGGCAATCGGTGCAGATCATCGACCACCAGCACCGAAGGGCCTTGGTCAGCGGCATGTTCAACCATGGCCTCCAAATCCTTTGGGAGGGCCTTTTCATCAGGCATCCAATCAGCCATGATGGAAGCCGGGTCGCTCAATTCATTGAGGGTAGCCCAACGCACCGGAACGGATTGCCCATCGACCCAAGCACGGAGCAGGGTGGTTTTACCGACACCCGAAAGGCCGCCGATGAGGGCTTTGTTGTGCTTGAGAATGAGCGCATCAAGGGTTTGGAGTTCCTCGTCCCTCCCAACGATGGTGGAGGTTTTCAAGCCGCCATGAGGACGAGCGTTTGACATCGGTTCTTCGAGGGATGGATGTTCAGCTAACCAAGCGCGACCCGATTCGGTGATGTGGTAAACCTGCCTTCGCCTTGTACCACCACCCAGCACGTGAGCAACGCGAACGGAGATAAATTCAATCTCCAAGAGGCCGTTCAGCGGTTGATTGAGTCCGGACCGAACCACCCCCATCGCATCGGAAAGGCCTGGAAGGGAAACGTCGCGTGGAACATCCCAAGCTTTGGAAAGCGCATCGGGAAAGGTCCCGAGGTAGCGCAACAGCCTTTCTTGCCCTCGGCTCAGCATAGCAACACCTGCACCTTGGGAACCTCCTTCATCAATCATACCCACCGCTGTGTTTGCTGGAATGCAGGGTTGCCCTTTTGAGTCAGGGCGAGCGTGCAGGAGCCATGCCCGTGGATTTGGCTTCGGCCGACCTTCCAAACGAGCCGGGCGTTTACCTCTTCAAAAATGACCAAGGGCGCGTCCTTTACGTCGGCAAGGCCACCCGTCTCAGCGAACGCATTCGTTCCTATTTTGCCAGCAATCCCGACCGCCACATGATTCCAGAACTGGTCGCCCGTGCTGATGACATCGAATGCATCGTCACCCAAACGCCGCAAGCCGCTCTTATCCTCGAACGCCAACTGATTCGCGAGCACATGCCGAGGTTCAATTCGATGCTCAAAGATGGAAAATCCTTCCCTTATTTGGCCATGACCAGCGAAGAATACCCTCGCATCATGTACACACGACGGCCCCCAAAAAAAGCAGAGCGCTGGGGCCCCTTTCCCAACGCCAACGCCGCCAAACAAGTGATGCAACTCTTGAGGCGTTATTTTGGAATTCGCGACAAGGACTGTCGGGGCCAAGATGGATGCATGTCTCAACACATTGGCCTTTGCCGAGGCCCTTGTGTTGACCCTGAGGGATACCACCAAGTGGTTCGCAACGTTCGGAAAGTTCTGAATGGAAATGCGAGCGTTCTCATCGAGGAATTAATCGGAGAAATGGATGAATACGCTGCGAGCCAGCGCTATGAAGAAGCAGCCTACACCCGAGACATGATCAAGGCGGTAAGAACCGTCACAAGCCAGCAGGTCATTTCCTCAAAAGTCTACAGAGAATGCGATGCACTGGGTTTTGCGTCGGATGGCGATCTTGCCGCCGTGGTTGTTCTTCATGCCGACGAGGGAGTCGTTCAAGGTCAGGAAGCTTGGCCGGCTGTGCACCGAGGAGACCTCGGAGAAACCGTTTCCATGTTCATTTCCGAACACTATGCTCATCGAACGCCACCGCGACTTCTGCTCTCTCCTGTCCCGATTTTTGATGGACTCCAATCCTGGCTCAACGAGCGCCGGGGTTCAACGGTCGAGGTACGAACTCCTCAACGAGGCGACCTGGAGAATCTCGCCACGCTGGCTCGTCAAAATGCCGAAATCCAACTCCAGCGCCTGGTCAACAAATCAAGCGGTTCGTTGGAACAGCGAGCAGCAGACGATGGTGCCAAAACCCTTGGAATGACGCAACTTGACCATATTGTCTGTTTTGACATGGCACAACTGCAGGGTGATGAACGGGTTGGCGCCAGCGTGGTCATGCGAAACGGGCGGCCGGCAAAGAAGGATTATCGGAAATACATCGTAAAGGGAGAGGCCCTCGATGACCTGCGCATGATGGAAGAAGTGGTCGTGCGTTGGGCAAAGCGCCAGGAGGAGTGGCCAGATTTGTTACTCATCGACGGCGGCGAGACGCATCTCAACACCATTCGACGAGCGCTGGAAGAACACGGATGGGCAGACCGTTTTCCTTTGGCCGCCCTCGCCAAACGTGAAGAGACCATTTTTCGCAACGGTTTCGAGCCACTTGTTCTTGACCGCTCGGGCAGGGTCTTGGTTCATGCTCGAGACGAAGCGCATCGCTTCGTCAACACCTTCCATCGAAAACGGAGAAGCCGCTCAAGGCTCGCTGACCCACTGGAAGGCGTGGAAGGGCTTGGCGCCAAAAAACTGCAAACCTTGCTCCGCCACTTTGGAGGCCGAAAGGGCATCGAGCATGCAGGAATAACAGAATTGGTCACCGTGCCCGGCATCGGACCTGCTTTGGCCGAACGAATACACCAGGCGCTTCGTTAACGGGACAACTCATCGATGTTGGCCATGTCTTCAATGGACTCACCGTGTCGCAAAGCCGGACTCGAAAAGCCGGCGAGGTCAGCGAATTCATGGTCGCCAAGTTGGGCTTTGTTGACCGCCGCTTGCCGATTGGCCATGGCGTTCTTTTTGCGCTTTTTCTTACGACGTCGACGACGAACAAACATGACCAACAACAGCAAGACAATGGCTGGG
>DUIU01000113.1:9502-9859 GCA_013330155.1 Candidatus Poseidonia sp.
GGAGGGACGATGTACGTGACCGTTTGACGGCCGCCGTCTTCAGAGAGAATCACGTTGCCGGCAGACGACGAGACGTCCACCACTTTGAGGCCTCGTGGAAGCGTGAAGGTGATTGGGCCGGAATAAGCAGCACCATCGATGGGTGAATCCACATCACCGTATTCGGTTGGAAGGTTGGTGTTGACCGGTCCCGTGCTCATGGTGATGGTCTCTTCGTTCGTGGGCGGGTAGGACAAGCCATCTCCGCTCAGGAGCGAACCTCGCAAGCCCTTGGTCACCACATCAGCCGCCATCTGTACAGGGCGGTGGAAGATGGACTGGATGCTGCTGGTCACCAAACTCAACTTGAGGTCTTCG
>DUIU01000232.1 GCA_013330155.1 Candidatus Poseidonia sp.
TCATGCCCGCCGCCGTGAATATCAAATTGCGCACCAAAATGGTCCATCGACATTGCCGTACATTCGATGTGCCAACCGGGCCGACCTGGTCCCCAAGGAGAATCCCATGTCGGCTCATCTGGTTTCGCTGATTTCCACAATGCGAAATCTTTGTGATCCCGCTTCGATGATCCAGTCGCGCCAACTCTGCCGCCTGCACCAGAGCGGACTGCCTCGATGTTTTGACCGGTAAGTATGCCGTATTTCTCTGGTGCAGAATCAATGTGGAAATAGACGCCCTCATCGGTTTGGTAAGCATGACCCTTATCGATGAGGTCTTGCGTAATTCGAATCATATCTTCGACATATTCTGTACAGCGAGGGTAATCGTCCGCTCGTAGAATGTTCAATGCGTCCATGTCTTCGTAGTAAGTCGCAATGTTTTGGTCAACCAATACCTTCCAATCGCCACCCGTTTCGTTCGCTCTCTGAATGATTTTGTCATCAATGTCGGTGAAATTTTGGACATAATGAACATCATATCCGGATTTTTCAAGCCACCGGTGTATCAAATCAAAGGCGAGATAACAACGAGCGTGCCCCAAGTGACATCGGTCGTAGACGGTTACGCCGCAAACGTACATCGAGACTTTTCCAGGCTCCATGGTTGAGAATTCAACTTTGTCTCTCCTTCGAGTGTCGTACAGGCGAATTGGCATGGGATTCAGCCAGCGGTGTGAACAGCCTCACTTCAAGGTTAAGTCCAAATCACATGTCGGGGGAGCATGGCAGAGGTCAAGCCGGCGTCTTCAAAGAGCATTTTCGTCACCGGCGTGAACGGTCACGTAGGAAACCACATTGTTCGTGATTTACTCGAACACGGCTACAACGTCATCGGCTCAGTTCGTGATCTGAATGACCCGTCGAAGGTCGACCATGTCCGTCAACATGCATTGGATTTGAACTGTGAAGACCGACTGAAGTTGGTTGAGGCAGATGTACTGGATGCTGACGGATGGACCGAGGCACTATTGGGCTGTGACGCACTGTTCCATACCGCTACAGTCTATTCAAACTCGGATAAGGCGGAGATCATCATTGACACCGCTGTCAAAGGAACAACCCACCTGCTCAGTGCTGCCCACGAAGCAAAAATTCCACGCGTCATCTATACCTCGAGTGTTGCTGCAATTGGAAGTACACCAAAAGGACGTGAAAAAACCGAGGACGATTGGCAAACCGGCAGCTATTCTCCTTACACTGTTGCCAAGACAGAATCAGAAAAGCGAGCATGGGAACTGGCAAAACAGTTTGGAATCGATTTGCGAGTCATCAATCCCGGTGGCGTTCTGGGTGGCGGATTTGTCAAACCCACGCCAAGCATTGATTACTTCCCCGATGCCATGGCAGGTAAGTTTCCAGTCGTTCCCAAAATACCGATTCCTATTGTACACGTGCGGGATGTGGCAAAGGCCCACCGCCTCGCCTATGAAATCGATGAAGCAGAAGGACGATTCATTGTAGCACCACACAAAAACAAAACCATTGCAGAAGTCTGCAAGGCGATAAAAAATCAATACCCTCACACCAAGGCATCTCGCCGAGCCATTCCTCGTTCACTGATGTTCATCGTCGTGTTTCAGGATTGGCTGATGGGCCTGTTTGGGGCTCAACGCCGCATGACCCGTAAGGCAGTGAAAGGCTATTTCGAAGGCGATGCTGATTTCTCGTCAAAGAAGGCTTCGGACGTTCTCGGAATCGAGTGGGAATCATTTGAAACCTGTATTCAAGACACTGTGGAGGAATTCTTACAGTGAGTTTGAGTACGGGTGAAGGGATTCAAATCGCAGGAATCGAAGTGTCCGATTCAATGCTCATTCGTCTTGGATGGCTTCTCCCATTGGCGACGGTCGTTACTTCAATGTCGATGCACGCTTTCAGCGGTAATGCGAGAGCAATCCCCTTTTTTGTTTCAGAATCGGATTATCCAGGACCTGAGCGAATCGTGTTCACCACTGGCTTGGCCATCACGGGCGTAGTCGTGTGTTTTCTCGCATACCGATTCAGTCTCATGGTCGAAGAACAAGACTCTAAATGGAATCGAGTATCCCTTTTTTCTGGTATCTTATCAGGTCTATCGCTGTCTGTTCTCGCTTTTGCAAACATGTACGATGCACTCCTGCTCCACAGCATCACGACAATTCTCGTGTTTGTTGGAGGGTTCATTTGGGGAGCGTCGATGAATAAAATGCATTCGAACGTTGTATCCCAAACCCCAAAACTACGCAAAGCCGGATTGTGGATGACGGGTCTAGGTATTCTCATTATGAATCTCTCGCTGGGGATCTATATCTTCTGGAAAAGAGAGAGTTTGGACCTTCAAGACCCCCAATTTGAGATGCTGAATCAAATTCAACCTGCCATTAACATTGCAGCACCTGCCGAATACCTCCTCATCGTTGGCTTGATGGTGACACTTGCTTCGATCGGTAGAGATCTCCAAAGCAAGGTATGAACGATGGAAATGAGCGTTCAATTCCTTCGCAGGGCCAATATTTTGCGGTCGAGTGATGAAATCGCCACATCTGCTGGTTCAGTTCCACGCCGACATGTGCCTTGCCACACTTCAACAAAAACGTCCCGGTGGGAAAGCGTATGTTCTACAACACCGATGAAATCCATTCCGGAGACATCGAGATTCTCGTCCATCGGCGGCCCCCACATTCCAGCAAGAATTCCCCCGTTGCCTCGTTGGATTAACTCTGGCAAACCATTGGCATCAAATCGAAGGGCGCATTTGAGGTCAAGCCGCTTTCGTTTGACTTTCTTTGGTTGTGGGTAGAGAAGCGGTTCGCCAATACCGGTGCATGATGAA
Source organism: Candidatus Poseidonia sp. (assembly GCA_013330155.1). Classification (GTDB taxonomy): domain Archaea; phylum Thermoplasmatota; class Poseidoniia; order Poseidoniales; family Poseidoniaceae; genus Poseidonia; species Poseidonia sp8339u. The sequence goes on from DUIU01000232.1 coordinate 2,855, forward strand.
GAAACTGGGCATCGCTCACACTGCGGTCGTTTAGGCGTACAAACGGTCGCTCCGAGTTCCATCAATGCTTGATTCCAATCCCCTGCATCGTCCTTGTAGAGTACGGCATTTGCCCAGACTTCAACTTCTTTCATGGTAGGCTCAACATGTTTCGACTGGCGTGCCATCACTCGCCGAATGTTACCATCAACGCACGCCACAGACTCCCCATGAGCAATACTGGCAACTGCTGCGGCCGTATATGGGCCAACTCCAGGCAATGTCAGTAATTCAGCCGCAGTCTTGGGTAGGCTGCCACCAAATCCACCATCCGCAATCGGCAAACATACCCGCACAGAAAGAGCGTGCAGTCGGCGTGCTCGACTGTAGTAGCCTGCTCCTTGCCAAAGGTGGAGAACTGCATCGACATCGGCATCCGCCATGGACTGAGGAGTTGGGAATCGTTCGACAAGTTTCTCCCAGTAGTGTATGCCTCGGCTCACTTGTGTTTGCTGGAGAAGAATTTCCGAGAGGAGAATCTTCCATGAATCGTTGGTGTGTCTCCAAGGCAAGTCCCTTTTCGATTCAGCATACCAAGCAAGAAGAGCGCTCTGTGACAGGCGTTCATTCACTGTGCCACCTCAATGGTGCTCAAGCCTCGGCCGTTTCGGCCTTTTTGGCTTCAATTGCTGCGTCGTTGGCTTTGATTTGCTCCCAAACCAATTCGGCAACGTCCTTGACTTCCATCTCAGAACCAATGGCGCTCAACCCGTCCGTGACCATGGTCGAACAGAATGGACAACCAACCGCCACGGTATCAGCACCGGTGGCAGCCAGTTCCTTTGAGCGAATCACGTTGACCCGGTCGTAGCCTTCGTCAACGTGCTCTTCCATCCACATTTGAGCACCGCCAGCACCGCAACAGAAGGATTCACGGCCGTGGCGCTCAGCTTCGACATCAACGCCACCAATAGCGTTGCGGGGTGCCTCCAATTCGCCACCGATACGTCCGAGGTAACAGGGGTCATGGAAGGTGACTGAGCCATCGTGTTTGGGCTCTGGCAACTTTCCTTCGGCTTGCAAATGGTTGATGAGTTGAGAGTGGTGCATGACCTCGATGTCTTCGCCGCCGTAGTCCTTGTATTCCTTTCCAAGCGTGTGGAAACAGTGTGGGCAGGAGGCGACGATCTTCTTGACGCCAATCTCCTCAAAGGTCGACAGGTTGGTCTCAGCGAGCATCTGGAAGAGGTATTCGTTTCCAGCTCGACGGGCTGCATCACCGGTGCACCCTTCTTGCATACCGAGGATACCGACATCAAGGCCGGCTTCCTTCATGATGCTGATGGTGTCTCTTGCCACCTTTTTGTTGCGTTCGTCAAACGAAGCAGCGCAACCGGCGAAGTAGATGTATTCTGCAGGTTCGGCGACCTTGACGTCCAAGCCTTCAGCCCAGTCTCCACGCTCGTGGGCTGGTAAGCCGTACGGGTTGGAGTCGGACTCGAGGTTTTCGATGGTGGCCATGAGCGGCATGACCGTGTCCTCTACGCTCTCGTCAAACTCCATTCGCTCCATCATAAGATGGCGACGGGCATCGGTCAATTTTGGTACATGGTCGATGTAGATTGGACAGGCCTCAACGCATGCATGGCAGGTCGTGCACGCCCAAATGGCACCCTCACCGAACCGAGCGATGATGTCTTCCTCCGGCGCTTCGTCAGCAAAAAGGGTCGTAGCGTGGTCGTTCGCATAGTGGCGAACATCGTGAATGATTTGCATAGGGTTCAGGTCTTTTCCACTGGCGTATGCTGGGCAGACATCCTGACAGCGAGCGCAGGAGGTACACGCCCACCCGTCGATGAGGTCTCTCCAGGTGAAATCGGTGTACTTGACAGCACCAAAGGACTCGAGGTCAAGTTCGTCAAGCAGCACAGCCTTTCCGTCATCACCACGGGCCAACGGTTCCATCGTGGCCATGGGGCGAAGGTCATGAAAGAACACGTTCGGAAACGCCATCACCAAGTGCATGTGCTTGGACAACGGGATGAGGAACAAGAACACACAGATGGCCAGCATGTGCGCCCAATAGGCGGCGATGACGACACTGGTTGAGGGGACCAACGTTGAGGCCACCCAAGCACCGATGGGTTCCCAGGTGGCGGAGACGGTTGCTTCACCGGCTTCAACCACGAAGGAGGTCGTGGTGATGGTCATGATGAGAAGGAGGATGACGTTGCCTTCAAGTTGAGACTTGCCCTTCAGTTTTTCAGGCGTGAAGACCAAACGGCGAATCAGCGCAAGAACACAACCAACAAAGGCGATGGTGTATCCAATTTCGACAACGAGATTCCAAGGGCCCCAAAGCAAGTCGGGAAGGATTTTCTGAGAAAATTGGTTGCCGCTGGCCAAGTCAAACATGTCGGTGGAGAGCATGAGAAAGCCCCAAAACATCAGCACGTGAATGCCACCTGCCACACGGTCTTTGAGCACCTTCTTTTGTCCAAGCCAGCCGGTGAGGACTTCAGAGACCCGATTGCCCCAGTTGTCGAATCGGTTCTCAGGCTTTCCTTTCAACACCAATTTCGTCGCCTTGGCGACCTGGTAAGCGAAAAACCCCCCTGAAACACCGAACAGGACCAACAGAATGGCCCATCCGGGAATGGGCCCGTAGTCCAAAAACAGGGGGTGTTCCATCATTCTCACCGCTTTGGCGCGTTGGCGCCATCCTTCCGAAGTGTGCGGGCACTTTCAAACCACCGTCAAAACTCAGTTGATTTTGACCACTGTGCAAGAAGGAATATGAAGCCGGGCCCACTCATAGCAACATGGGTGAGGTGCCGACGCTTGTGGTGGCGAGCGCCCCCGGGAAGTGCATCCTCTTTGGAGAGCACGCCGTGGTTTACGGACAACCAGCGGTGGCCGTGGCCATCGAACAGCGGTTGACCGTTTCAATGACGTCTGCAAGCTCTTGGAGCGTTGATGGGAGCGCCCTTGACGAAAACAAACATCCGCACATCATGATGCTCAAGGGCATTTGGCTCAATGAAGCGCCACCCATGGCCCTCCACATCTCAGGAGATATACCACGGGCTTCAGGACTGGGGTCAAGCGCGGCGTTGAGTTCGGCGGTTGGAGCCGCAATGCATCATCTCGCCCATCCAGAGAAAGGCATTGACCGAGATGGGTTGAGCGCTCTGGCCCACCGGGCAGAAGCGCACGCCCAAGGCGGACGAGCATCGCCCATGGACGCCTCGACCAGCGTGGAAGGTGGCATTGTGGTGCTGTCTGACCACAAAGAGACCATCGGGAAGTGGATGTACACCCGTCAACTGACGACGCCCGAGGGAAAACGTACGTGGGAGGTGCACAAACTCACACCTCAGCAGGACGACATCTACCTCGTACTGGGGAACACAGGGGTGCACGCACCAACCGCAAAGCAAGTCGCCATGGTGGCAGATGCCCTTGCCGCCGACCCTTTGAGAATGAACGAGATCAAAGCCATTGGGACCGTTGCACGTCGAGGCTTGACGGCGTTGGTACAAGGCGACTACGAGGCGGTCGGCCACGCCATGAGCGAAAACCATCTGCTCTTGCGAAACCTCGGCGTTTCCTCCCCGGAATTGGAAACACTGATTCAGGCAGCCGCCCCTTCATCCCTCGGTGTCAAACTGACGGGCGCAGGCGGGGGGGGATGCATGGTCGCCTTAACACGGAATCCGAAGCAGACCAGTGAAGCCATCGAACTGGCAGGTGACCGGACCTTGATTTCCCGAATCGGAAACGAGGGTGTCCGCCTTGAACCATAGTCCACTTTTTGATTAAGGCTGGGCAGCAAATATCCTGTTGACCACAGGATGGGCGCAGAAATTCCTTTTATATACTAAAGGTCATTCGGCCTTTATATGACCACCGATGAAGAACGCCTAACTGTTGTGAACGTTGTCGCCAGCACCCGTGTTGCCGAAGAACTTGACCTCCCCGACATTGCCATTCAACTCAACTGTGAGTATGAGCC
>DUIU01000016.1 GCA_013330155.1 Candidatus Poseidonia sp.
TGGCGAAACCAACCGACCAACCGTCGGGTGCTAGGCCATGGGTCCAGGTCAGTCCAAGGTTGGTGTTGCCTGTGTTGCGAACAACGAATTCCCCGTATGAGAACACATCTGAAATCATTGCATCAATGTGATTGTTAGGCGGTGGCGTGAGGGAAATTCCAAGTTCATCCTTCACCACCAGCGTCGTTATGTTTTGTCTGAAATTGGAGAAGGTGCGCTCGGTACGGATGGTAAATCCGTTGCTGTCGCCTTCTTCAGCCGTCAAGGGGACGCCAAAGATAAATCGAACAGTGGAAGATTCACCGGCCCCCAATGTGAGGAGGATTCTTCGAGAATCTTGCTGATTATCATAGGACACTTGAATGGCCCATTGCGGGTTGTCAGGAAGCACCGAAACATCGAGATCAATGGCGATGTTCCCCGTATTTTCAATGGTCATGTTCATGTGAACTTGCTGGCCGCTGTCAACCGCAACGTCGGGTGAGAGATGGTTTGGCCCAACCCTTCCATTGTCGTCCTTCAAGTGAACGTCAAAGGATTCCTGGGCGAGCACGGTGATGGTCACGCTTTCGGTGAAGTTCATCAGCGGGTCGGTCATTGAAGTGACCGAACAGGTGACGGTATCGGTCTCTCCAGCCGCAGGGGAGCCACCGGAAACGAGTGGGACATAGACACGCACCGACATCGGGAGATACTCGAGAATGTTCAATGCTTCAAAATCAAGTTGAGACGAATTCGAAATACCCAACATCACTTGCCAACGTTGTTCTGAAACGCAGTCAAGACTGTATTGCGCCGGTGCATTGCCGGTGTTGCGAACCGAGATAGAGAACACACTGGAAGAGCCGGGTAAGGCTTCGAGGCCCGAGGTTCCTGCAGCCACCACTTGAACCTGATCGAGTTGTTCCACCACGACCGTGATTCGTTGGGTGTGGGCCACGGTTGGTTGGTATTCGTAGCGAGCAGTGACCTCAAGCACGTAGGTGCCTGACCTGACATAGCGAGGGTTGTTTGGATCCGTGGTCAAATCGGCATCAACATCCTCCAGACGCAGATTCATCGATTTGTTGGCGTCGGTTGTACCTTGGGCAGTCAGTGTAAACGAGGTGGATTCGTTGAACGAACGTGTCCACAAATCTGGGCTGGGTAGGAAGAAGTTATCCCGTCCAGGGACGGGTATTTGGACCATGGTTGCTGAAAGCAGAACCGATTGGTTGCCTGTGCCTTCGTGAAGAATTGAAAGCGGGACATCAATTCCAGAATCATTGCGTACGTCGAGCGTCATCATGGCGTTAGAAGAACGGTCTTCAGAAGACTCTGGGATGCTGCCGTCTTCGTTTTCCACCACCACACGAACACCAAGTGCCATGACCTCAAGGTCTTGGGTCCATACGTTGTTGTTGGTGCCTGTTGAATCATCGTTCATTTCGCTCACCACGCCACCGGTGTCAACCGTGAGGCGGAGGGTATGAGTCCCAGTGGTTGTGAATTGGTGGAAAATGGTGTAGGAGTCGATCATTCCTGGACCGAGAGCAGGCCGTGTAGCGGTTGAAAGAACCGTTTGTGTGGTGGTGTCCTCGAGCATGATGTCAAAGGAAGCCGTGGAACTGGTCCCTTGATTCACCCAAGCAAGACGAATGGAAATCAAATCGTTCTTGAGGGGGTTTTCTGACGAGGAGAGAATGCTTCCGTCGAAGACTGCCAAATCAGGCTGGGGCGTAGGGGTAGCAACAGCGCTCACGACCAGGGCGAAGTCCTGTTGAGTTCCACCTCGATGGAGAACCTTGACGATGTAATCGCCGGCTCCGGAAGGAAGCGTTCCGGGTGCAACACGGATGCGTTCAACGTTGTTGACCGTGTCTGATGCCCCTCCGATGGTGGTGAAGCCCTGAGCGAAATCATTGCCGAGCCATTCTGTGCCATCTGGACCGACCAGAACCAAATCAAGGTCGTTCACCAATCGAGCTTGGCTTTGTGGGGCGATGGCGCTGCCCGCTTCATCGGTCCAAGCCAGTGTCATGTCGAACCCGTGAGAGGGGTCAATGGAAAAGGAGTAGAGCAAACCAAAACCTGGGGAGAGGACTTTCTTGTCGTCCACAAACGTATCCAAGGGCGTTGCCCCGTCCATTGGGAGGACCGTCCGTTCAAGGTCAACTTCACCCCACCCTTCGGCTGCGTTGGGGATATCCGGTGTGCCCAAATCGCGGGCACCGTTGATCATGGCTGCTTTCACGAGGGAACTGGATGGAGACGAAACGCCCACTTGTTCTCGAATGAATTCCCGTGTAAGCCCAGCCACACCTGAGGCGATGGCCGTCGCTTGTGAGGTGCCGCTGAGGGACATGTAGTAGGAATTACCATCTGCGTGGGCTCCCGTAAGACACGAGGGCCCAGCGGGATTCTTTGCTTCCTCTGCGAGACCCGAGCAAATGGCCACACCAGGAGCGACGAGATCAGGCTTCACCCTGCCGTCCAAACTGGGACCTAAGGATGAGAAATTGACCACTGCACCTGCAGCGGGGGTCCCCGGAGCACCTGTGGTAGAGGCACCAATGGAGATGACGTTCTTGGCCGTTGCCGGCGAAGAGATTTGTGAGGCCCCTGAAGTACCCCGGTCGCCCACAGAAAAGATTGGGGTCAAGTCCTTTCGATCGTGAACAAATGTGTCAACGGAACGAGCGTCTGCGGTGTATTGGCCGAAGTTTCCATTGAGGCCCCAAGCGTTCACGGAAATTCGGGCGGTCATTTGTTCCGCATCTCGAAGCATGTCGTAGATTGATCCGATTCGGCCAAAGGTACCTGTTGGGTCGTGCTCAAGAGCATACATCACGAGGTTGGCAGCAGGAGCAACGCCCCGAGCGCCAACGTCGCCCGTGCCGTTTCCAAGGACTGAAATCGCGATGTGTGTCCCGTGTCCACTGTTGCTGTCTGCAGCGGACGGGTCAAGACCAAATTGCGTGTACGTCGCCGCAACTCTACCCGTCAAGTCGGGATGGTTTTGATCAAGGCCTGTATCGGCAATGGCGATCATTTCTCCTGAGCCATCAAGGGTGAACGTTGCGTTGTTAGCCACGCCTTGAACACCGGCGATTGACCAAGCTAGGGCGTTGTGAACTCGGAGTTCCGAAGAGGGTTCAGTCCACAAGATGCGCCCGTCGTGAGCAAGGTGACGGATGAGGACATTCGCCGTATTTGGAGCAACAGCGGCATGGCACATCCAAGCATCACACGATGCTTCGACGGCTCCGAAACGGACGAGGTCAGTCGCCAATGCAGCGTAGCCTCCAACACTCAAATCTGGCGTGGGGATGATGGAGAGGGCTTTTGCCCCGGCGGGTTGAACGATGAGCGATGGGGCGACCCTCCAACCAGGTTGGTGCTGTCCAATCCATCGAACTCCCTCTTCGTTGCCGAGTTCCTCAAAGACTGAAGGGGATGAGGGTGGCAAACGGACAAGCCAACCCTCATCGTGCAGGATGTCCAACACCGAGAGGTCGTACTTTTTGACGAGTTGGTCAAACAACATACCATCCGGACGGTCGAGTTGCACCACGGCCATACCGGTGTGAGCCATGTCGTGAGGCCGCTGATAATCGACTGGGAGTTCTGGCCCGTCTTGTAAGGTCGGGTCGAATGAACCACCGGCGAGATGGAGAAGGCCGGTGGAAGGTTTCCACGAGGTCGCGACCATGCTCGCCTCGGGCATGCGTTGCCAATGCGAGGCAGCCAAGGCCAATCGCTCCTCTTCTGAAAGCGTGGTTTCCAAGACCTCCGTCTCCTCGCCAAGAGGCTCTTCCGAAGTGCCTTCTGCCAAGGCCGAGAGCGGTGTGGACACCAGAAGGAAAAGCACGAGCAAGAGCGAGGCTCTCGAAAGCATAGTCTGCGGACCCATGCGAGGCTTTTGAAGGAACCTCTTTGGTGTGTTGAGGTTGACGAGCTTGGTTAGAGCCCATTGTAGGCAGAAATAGCCGCATCAGTTTTGGCCACGGAGGCTCGCCAATCCGTTTCTGTACCCATCAACGCCCGAATGGCGTCAACGTTTTCTGGAATGACATCGGATTCTTGATGAATCGCTTGGAAATAATACAGCGTGTTCCCGTCGAGTTTCACCCCGTCTTCCCAGACAAAAATCTCGTGCAGGTCACCCCACTTGCGACCGATGTCCCGTGCATACTCCATCACTTCAGCCGTGGTGGTGATGTTCGTCTCAGCACCGTTCATGATAATGATGCGTGGGTTTTGGCTCCAGAGTTCCAACACCGATTCGGTGGTTAATCCATGACCGTCTGGCAAAAAGGCAACAATCGAATGGCAATGCATGAGCGTGGTCGGTACGGCAACCGCCATTGAATTAATCTCAATTTCAGGCTTAACCGTCATCACGTCAGGTCCGTGATGGGAAGGCACCTTGAGGACAGGTTTGATGGCATTGATTGGACCTTTCTTTGAATCACCTGGGTCGGCAGCCCGGCGAATCATGGTGCATTCAACTTTCAATGAGCCACAGTGCTCGTAAAGCGGGACAAGGGTTCGAGACAATCCAGTGGTGTTGCACGAAACAACACGAGTACCAGCAGCGTGAAGGTTGGCTTCATGGTTCGCTGAAGAAGTGTAAGACATGCCTGCCATGGCGTGCTTTTCACCGCCTTGGAAAATGTACTTCACACCTGCCTTTTCGTAGGTTTCCTTGTTGGCAGCACCCACCTTTCCGGGTGAACAATCAACCACGACGTCGGCAACGGCCAGCAGGTCATCCAAGCCTCCGTGGCAGGTGTATCCTGCTGGTTCAAAGGCGGCGATTTTGTCAGCATCGTTGTACGTGCAATAGAGAGGGAACCCCTTGCGGACGGCGAGATCACACCCAAACGCAGGACGGGTTTTAGTGACGCCAATGATTTCCATGTCGTCCTGTGCGTCCACCGCATCTGCAACCCGCTTTCCAATCGTACCGTATCCGTTGATGGCGACTTTGATCGTCATAACCTTCTCCAAGCCTTGCTCATGAAGGCCGTCAATAAAGGCTTCTTCAACCTCGGTGTGGAGAAACCATTGGACAAATCACCGACAAGGAACAACATGGATAGCAGTCTATTTGTGGTGGAGACACGACCCTCCTTCATGGCGGATGTGAATGCGGTGGTTCAGCGCTCAATGAACATCAATGAAAAATTGGGCCCTCGCCTCATTGCCGCTGCCGAACAAAATGCAATTCTAAGAATCGGATGGACCAACGCCGGCGACCCCGTTCCGAAGGATGGAGAACTGGGCCTTTGCCCTGCGCTGCCCGAGGGAGCGCGCCTTCGTGCCCTCGGGGTCCTCGGTTCCTGGGTCGCAGCCTTTGGAAAAGGGGGCTCTTTCACGCTTCAAGGCGACGCAGGAAGTTATCTTGGAGCCGCCAATCAAGGAACATCCGTGGTCTGTGAGCGCATGGCTGGCCACTTTGTTGGCTACCGGATGGCTGCAGGCACCATCACCGTCATGGATGGATGTGGCAGCGATGCCGGTGCGGAAATGACCGGTGGACACTTGTTCATTCGTGGCGCTGCTGGACCTCGAATCGGAGGGGGCATGGAAGCAGGACTCATCGTTGTTCACGGCGACGTCGGGCCCGACCCCGGAGCCGGTATGAGCGGAGGACGAATCGTCATCAACGGTCGTTGCCCAACGCCGCCACCAGGGGTTGTTCTCAGGCCGCTCACCAAGAAGGAACTCAATGAAATCAACGGGTTGGTCGACGATGAAAGCATGCATGT
>DUIU01000122.1:0-1560 GCA_013330155.1 Candidatus Poseidonia sp.
CTTGATGTACCCGATGCGGGCCGAATAAAGAAATCCATTCCAGCCATGTCTTACCCCTATTCTCCCCACAGCGTGAGAAGGACTTGAATGTGTTGGATGCGATTCACTCGGATGGAGCGAGTCGGAACCATCCGAACCGAGGCTCCTCAAGGACGCCTGTGTCCAGCATGTCGTCCAATTTCGCCTCAGCCACTTCTCGAACAAAACCGCGAGCAACAGCGTTCTTCAAGAGGGTGTCAAAGGTCACTCCTTCGCCTTGGTCCAAATGGCCGATGGCTTCGAGGAGGAAAGCATCCACACCTGGAGCATCGCCTGAGGCAGTAGCATCTTCTCCATCCGGGAGCGTCATGACGGGAGGCGGGGTGGTGGCGGCCTCGATTCGGCCTTCGGCTATGTCCAAAGCTTGCATGAGGTTCAAGTTGAAAGGTTCAAGGTCAACCTCACCGTAGTGGTTTCGGGCAGCAAGCAGACTCGCTGGCAGGCCGGTTCGTGCATACGCATCGAGAGTAGGTTCCACCTCCAACGAAGCAGTGAACTGATTCATCCTCGCCATCGTTGCTTGACAAGCATCGAGAAGCCAATTGGCATAGACCTCTCGCTTGACCACACAGGCTTCTTCGGGACGAAGAGAGGTGTACACTGCGCCTTCATCGGTTTGGTACCATCGGGTTTTCGAGGTCATCATCACCAGCAATGGTTCACCGTCGTTCAAACGTTCGGTCCATTGATGAGCAAGCTCCTGCATCATCTCGGAATTGTATTCTCCCACCGAAAAGTAGTGAAGTCCTGTTGGATCACGGAGTTGACCTTGATACAGCGAAGAGCCGTTGCTCGTTTCACGAAGTTCAAGGCGTTCAAGCAGACCTGCGGCAACGATTCGATTGACCTTTGCACCGAGTTTGGTGATGACAAAAGAGGGATCGTATTCACCCGAGCCCTTCTCGTGAAGCGTTGCGCTGCCAAACTCCGAAGCCAGGAGAAGGTGGGCTGGTTGACGAGCAATGCGTGCGCGCTCCATCAGGCCCACCCCCATTGCGTCCGTAGTTCGCTCGCCCTCATCTGGGCATCATGCTCCTCAAGTTCAAATCCGTCAGCCAGCACCATGGCGCCCTGGTCATCGACAATGCTTCGACCCGAGACGCTGATTTGGCGACCGAGCATCAATTCGCGAACGTATTGAACAAAGCCGAGGTCTCCAACTTCTTCCACTTTGGAACGCATCTGCTCCTGGTCCATGCCCAACACGGCGAGGGAGGCATCTTTGTTCACCAACACGGCGGCGGTCACGCCGTCGTCGTCGACGACCAAGCGGAGACGGATGTCTTCTGTTCCTTCATTCTCTCCACAATCAAAACACACGCCATCTCGCAAGACCCTTCGGCAATCCGTACACCGCTTGATGAAACCGGAATCCTCTCGTACACTGACCAACATGCCTCGGGTTTTCATTCCGACACGGCTCGGCCCTGCTACGACATCGGTCAACTTCACGTCAACAGCATGGTTTGTCAAATCCATTTCAGCGTCCCACGGAGGGGTTTCAAGCATCGTGAGTTGGTC
>DUIU01000122.1:1945-2953 GCA_013330155.1 Candidatus Poseidonia sp.
AGTTCATTTTCGTCGAATGGAAGAGCATCCCATATGCTGATTCGGCACCGACCTGTAGGGTCGGCAATCTGTCCTGACCAGAGGAATTTCTCCTCACCGTCTCGGTCGAAGGTTCGTTTGGTCATCTCAGTGATTTGGACAATCGCATCGACATCGCGTGAACCATCCCTTAGCGCAGCAACGTTGGTGAGCGTGTTTTGTGAAAGCGTCTCCAAGTCAGCAAAGTTGGCATCATGGTAAACCTCAACGCGCGTGGTTCGGCCGAAGTTAAGTTCCGGAGTATCTCGGAAACTTCGAACTTGAGCCCCATCAACCTTCACCAAGGTTCCGACCTCATGGTCGAAGGGCTCCCAGGAAAGGAATCCAATGGTTCCAGTATCATCGGCCAAGCGACCTCGGACCACGTCAATGGAGCCGGAACCGTCCTTTCGGTGAATCTGGTCCGGTCGACTGGCGAGAACACGGCCAACAACGCAGATGTAGCCTTCCTTTGGGATGTTGCTGATGTCAATGGGGTCATTGGAAGCCACCGTGGTGGCAACACCTTCTTTCAGCACAACTATTCGTGTTGATTGGTTGATGTTCAAGGACATTTTTCCGTTGTACTCGTTTACGCTCGCTCCTTCAATGCGAACGATGCTTCCTGCGGCAAGGTTGGCATGCGGACCCCAATCCTTGTAGTCCCAGCGGGTCCGTTGACCGTTTTCCTCCCACGGATTATCTTCCAGCATTCCAAAGGCGATTTGCTTCTCTTCGCCTCGAATCATTTGATCACGAATGTTGTGGGAAACGATGGCGACTTCAATTTCGACATCACGGTCACTGCCCGTGAGCTCAGAGAGAGTGGCGACCTTTTTGGTTTGACGAGTGGTTGTTGAACCGCCCCCAGATGGCGTTGGCGTCGTTCCACTCTGAAATCGCCGAAGAACAGAACGCATGGCATCTTGTGGAGGAATGTAGAATTCTTCCTCGTATTTGGCAAACGCTTCGGCGATTTCTCCAGCGTCT
>DUIU01000182.1 GCA_013330155.1 Candidatus Poseidonia sp.
CAGCGGTTCGATGAGTTCTTGTTCGTTGGGCTGATTCAGCTCCATGGTGTGGCCACACGCAACGCACTCAAACACGGCAGAATACAAGCGAGGGCGGACGCCGGTGATTTTCGTAGTCACTGCATCAATGGCGATCATGCGTCCAATGTCATCCGCACGGAGTTGAGAAACCGTACGAACTTGGTCGCTTGGGAGGTGGATGATGCGAACGAATGGCATCAGATTGCCTTCGCCTGCATCGAGAAGAAATTGACGAAGCGCTTGATTGGCAGCCCTGAAATGATGGTCGGGATTGCTCAAAATGTCCTGCGCAAACTCATGGTCGTACCCTTCAACCTCTCGGAAAGAGACCTCAAGTGACCCCTCGTCTGGCCACATTTTGGCCAAGTTGTGGATAGCTTCGGAATACTTGTCTTGAAGCAAAGAAGTCCAGCGAGCGGGGAGGTCAAATTCCTGCATCGTCGACATCAATTTCACCTCCGGGACAATGAAGAACATTGCCGATGGGATATAATGATTCTTCGCGACAGAGAGAACCCCTTCATTTCCACTGGAACTGTTTCCCTTTGCAAGCCCTCATTTTCCCCCTCGAGACCTGTCGTGTGGAGAACGCCGGGTAGCGAAGAATCCATGTAGCGTGAACCGCGTCTACGCATTATGAAGGTCACCTTTGCCCATGGGTTGTGGTCAAGCACGGACAGCAGCAAAGCCGAATGGATGCGCGCCCAGGGTTGGGACGTTTTGACGCTCGATATGCGAAAGTACGGCTGGGACCAGGCTGCCCAAACGCGTGTGGTGCTCGAAGCCATTGATGAGCACGGGCCTTTTGATGTGCTCATCGGTTCTTCATTTGGTGGATTGGCGACCGCCAATGCTGCTGCACAACGCCCGGATGCCAACCTCCGCCTCGTTCTTCTCGCACCCGCCTTTGGCTACGACGAGTTGGTTGCGAAAACCCTCGGGGATGCAGGCATGAAGGCATGGGAAGAAAATGGAGAACACGCATTCCATCCACCGGGGTGGGAGGAACCGGTCGTGATGCCTTGGTCATTTGTCGAGGTCGCTCGTACCCATTCATGGCCTGATGTTCACCATCCCACCATCATCCTCCACGGGTCAGCGGACGATGTCGTTCCATTGGCCAACAGCGACCAAATGGCTTCCAACAATCCTCATGTCTCGCTTCACATCGTAAACGACGGACATCGACTCCACGAAAGCTTAGGGGAGCTCATTTCGATTACTCGCCGCGTGATGGGTGCTTGAAACTCAAGCGATTGCTTCATGAAACGCCAACCGATGGATGGACCATGAGTGAGCCCATGGACTACGCCAGTGCAGGGGTTGACATTGACCTCGAAGGGTCAGCCGTTGCCTCCTTGATTGGTGCCTTGTCGAAGAGCGTTCGCCAACCCGGAACGCCAGGTGCTCCAGTTGACCTCCCTGGTGGATTCGGGGGGCTCATTGAATTCGGCGATAACCTGCTTGCGATGGCCACCGATGGAGTTGGCAGCAAATTGCAAATTGCAACCATGCTTGAACAATGGGGTGGCGTAGGCATTGATTGCATGGCCATGAACGTCAACGATTTGCTCTGCGTTGGAGCCGAACCAATCGCCTTTGTGGATTATGTAGCCGTGCCCAAACCCGACCCTGCTATCCACGCTGCTCTTGGCGCCTCCCTTGCCGAGGCGTGCCGTCAAGCAAGGGTCACGCTTGCCGGCGGTGAGACCGCATCGCTTCCAGGCATTGTTACGGAGTTGGACCTCTCAGGAACGGCCCTTGGCTGGCTTCCAAAAGGAGAAGCCATCACCGGTGAACACCTCAAAGACGGCGATGTTCTCATTGGCCTACCTGCCTCTGGCATCCACTCAAACGGGTATTCACTGGTGCGGAAGATCGTGGCCCATGCAGGCTTGACCTACACGGACGCTGCACCATTTGCTGCTGAACATCCCGGGCGCTCATTGATGCGCTGGACCGAAGGTGAGCCCACGCTGGGCGAGGTGGTGCTCAATCCAACACGCATCTACTGTGACCCAGTGGTTGACCTGCTCAACGCTGCTCGAGGCAGTGAAGGATTCAATGTTGCCGACATTCGTGGCATCTGCCACATTACAGGAGGTGGATTGTCCAACCTCCTCCGTCTTCACCCAACGCTGGGTTGGGACATTCATACTCCGCTTCCCGTTCTTCCAGAGTTTGAATGGCTTCAAGCCGCTGGAGGCGTTGAAACCAGGGAGATGTACAGGACGTTCAACATGGGGATGGGAATGGTGCTTGCTGTGGATGCAGCCCAGGCATCACACATCTTGGAGTGGTTAACCAAGCGAATGCAAGGCGTTGCCTTGGTTGGCCATGTTCGAGACCACGGGCATAAGGTCATTCACGCAATTGAAGGCGTCGAATTCTCTCACTATTGAGGATTTGAGGCATCGGTGCGGTCATGAGGGAGCGTTGACTGGTATGGTCATGGCCGACGGTCCCGCACCGGTAGAGAACGCTGGCCATCTGTGGATGGAAGGCAAAACATTGGTGCATTTGCGAGCCGACCAAGACCGCCCCACGCACATGCCTCGCGGTCCTGCAAAGCGGACTGGGCCTGGCTTCCTCAATCCTGCCATGGCGCCGGCTCGCACCCGTTCTGTGCTTTTGTTGGCCGATGCATTGGAACACGATTGGTTGGTCAAACCGGGCCATGACCTGCGGGCCTTGGACGCCCTATGCGCCACTGGAGTTCGTGTTCGACGATGGCGAAACGAAATCCCAACGGAGCACCAAGAACGACTCAGAATTTCAGCCAACGACCTCGACGAAGTAGCGTTGGAGTGGCTGAAAAAAACCCACGAACGTTATCCTCCAGAGGCACAGCTGAGCCATGCTCTGGAAGACGACCGGTATGAGCGCCTTCCAAGCGGAGGCATGCATAATGGCCTGTTCATCATGCAAAACGATGCGAGGATTTCGCTCATGGAGTCCGCCTACCAGTGGGTTGACCTTGACCCGTTTGGCTCTCCGGTCAACTTCTTGGATGCGGCCATTCAGGGCCTCTCAAGGGTCGCTTTTCTTGAGGTTACGGCGACCGATACCGCGGCGCTCACTGGCTCGAGCGCCTCATCTCAGCAACGGCGGTATGGGGCGAAAGGAATCGTTGACAGCTACGCACATGATGATGCAGTACGCGTTTTGCTCGGGTTGATTGCGACCACCGCCGCACGGCATGACCGGTGCATTGAGCCGGTCCTCTCCCTTTTCGATGGCCATCATGTTCGGGTGAGCGTCAAAGTACGCCGCAGTCGAGACGGTGCTTCGGAAGTCTTGGCGTCGATGGGTTGGAGGGTCAGACAAGACGATGGGACCTACCGTTTCGTCCAACACCCTGAACCCGAACACCTTGCACGTTCGAGCGGCCCCATGTGGGTGGGCCCTCTCTGGGACGCTGAAATCGCTGGGCGAATGACAGAAACGAAGGTTCTGCAAACATGCTTCCCCTCCGAAGAGATGTTAACAGCACATCGAGCGATGGGGCTTGAATGGAGTGAGGCAGACAGCGAATATGCCCAACGAGAACTGCGCAGAAGTGTCCGCTACATCGCAGAAGCGGCTGATTTGATGAGCCGAGAACACACTCTGTACCACATGGACGACCTGCCCAACATGGCGGGCACAGGTCAGGCTCCAAAGATGGAGGCTCTGTTTGAAGCGCTCCAATCGGAAGGGCACGCTGCGGCGAGAGTCCCAGATATTGACCCGTTTTTTGTCACCGATGCGCCCCACGACCAAGTCGTGAGCATCACTCAAACAATGCTTCAGTCATCAACCGAATGAAGGGTCGATGTCCGTGACATCCTGTTCACCTGGAGCAGGAAGCATTTGGGAGGCATTCTCAATGATGTCACGAACGCTGTCCTCAATGGCTCGTGCGTTCTCAAGGAGATCGGTCAATGGAATTTCAAAACCGGTCAGGTCGCCAACGGCTTCAACCGCCAACGCAGCAGCACGAGCGTCGGGGTACATTGGGCTGGCTTCGGAAAGCAAAGCCGTGATGTCGATGCCCAAACGGTCGCCCTCTCCCAACAAGAATCCCGTTATGCCGGAAACAATGCCTTGTTGAATCGGTTCAATGTCAAGACGTTTCAATCGCTCCCTGGCCGCAGCGATGGAGCCCACACCAAACAATTCCCCCGTGCTCAGTTCCTTTTCTGGTCGGGTGATGCCATCGATGATGATAAGTCGGTCAAATCCTCCTTT